>NZ_JBNJOH010000008.1:0-111555 GCF_050113735.1 Vibrio sp. TRT 2004
TGACGAGTGACGAGTGACGAGTGACGAGTGACGAGTGACGAGTGACGAGTGACGAGTGACGAGTGACGAGTGACGAGTGACGAGCAAATCTTGGAAGGTTGACGTGAAAGCGTCAACCTTTTTTTCTGTATTTTAGACGTAAGTTCCCAACCAAAAGCTCTGGTTCAGATACCTACCCAGCAGCTATAACGCGCACCTCTCGAAGGACGGAGTCCGGTCTCGATTCTCGGAGCGAAGCGTTCTAGCATCTCGCAGGGCGAAGCCCGAACTCGGAGCGAAGCGTTCTAACGTCTCGCTCTCCCTCTATTTCTGACATTCGGCACAAAAAAACGTATTACGTTGGCCGATTTTAAGCTCTTCAAGTGGTTCTCCACAGCTTGGGCATGGCTCTCCAGCTTTACCGTAAACCTGAAGCTCCTGAGCAAAATATCCGGGCTTACCATCCGCTTGAGCAAAATCCTTCAGCGTCGTACCGCCTTGCTTAATGGCGGTAGCCAGTACCTGTTTAATCTCGTCGACAAGTAAAACCCACTCTTTGCAAGTCAGCGTTCCTGCAGGTCGGGTTGGGTGGATTCGTGCACTAAACAGAGACTCATTGGCGTAGATATTACCCACACCGACAACCACTTTGTTATCCATAATAAATTGCTTCACCGCGACTCGCTTACCTTTGGCTTTTTCAGCAATATATTCACAACTAAAATCATCAGTAAGTGGCTCTGGCCCCATCGTACCTAATGCAGTATGAGTCCCATCTTCGGTCCATAGCCAGGCCCCAAAACGTCGTGGATCATTATAACGCAGTACCTTGCCGTTAGTCAGTTTGAGATCAACGTGATCGTGTTTTGCTGGAGCGATCTCTGCGTCCAAAACTCGTAAAGAACCCGACATACCTAGGTGGACTATCGCGCTACCAATATCGGTCTCAATTAGTAAGTATTTGGCTCGGCGAGAGATATTCCGAATCACCTGCCCTTCCATTTGCTTAAGCTCTGTTGGAATGTCCCAACGCAGCTTAGGTGTACGAAAAGTAATTTTGGCAACCGTCTCACCGATTAAGTGAGGGGATATCCCCATTCGGCTCACTTCAACTTCAGGTAATTCAGGCATGTATAGGTCCTAGTTTCGAGTTTCGAGTTTCGAGTTTCGAGTTTCTTTAGATTGTTGCTCGGGGAACACAGCAAATCAAAGTGATTAAAGCTCGTTCGGAACAAGATACTCACTTTGCACCGAAATCGCGATCCACTTATCCTGCCAGTTTTTTAATAGCCAAAATTGAGGCGTTTGATAATAAGTGATCCTTTGCGGCTCTTCCTGATCCAAATACCAAGCTTCAATGGATTTCGGGGAGGTCAACTGAGGCTTCAAGCTATCAAAGTTCTCTTGTGTCACTTCAGTTCCTACCAAGCTCTGCCAACGCTGCGCAAGTTCTTGTTCAGCAATGGAGGTGGGGATCGTACTGCGCCAACGACCTTGGTTCTTTTCCAGCGACCAGTTTGAGAAATGTAATGCTTGCAACTCAGCATTGGGATTGAACAAATATGGGTGCTGGCTTTCCATCACCGGCTCATCAATCAAATAGGTTTTGATCAATGTCGGCAAATTCAGCAGGCCGATAAACGCAATAATGCCCAAGATAAGGATGTTGTTCCAACGCCTGCGGCGTTTTGGAGAGACTCGCATGATTCAATTCTTCACGGCTATTAACTTACTAAAAAATAGCAGAAAAAGAGACGAGAGACGAGAGACGAGAGACGAGAGACGAGAGACGAGAGACGAGAGACGAGAGACGAGAGACGAGAGACGAGCTTATTATCTCTTCGTAGGGACAAGTCCTATCAACACCTTAGAATTAAAGGTTCTTTCACCGTTCTACCAGCCCCAACCTCTCGGAGGACGAAGTCCGTTCTAGAATCTCGCAGGGCGGAGCCCGTTCTCGAAGCGCAGCGTTCTCGAACTTCACGCAATAAAAAACCCAACCATATTTCTATGATTGGGTTTCTAATTCACGCTTCCCGAAGGAAGTTCAAAGAATAATCAATTACTTGATTTTAGCTTCTTTGTACATAACGTGCTGGCGAACTACAGGATCAAATTTTTTGATCTCGAATTTGCCTGGCATGTTACGTTTGTTCTTATCAGTCGTGTAGAAGTGACCAGTACCTGCAGAAGATACTAGACGGATTTTCTCACGTACGCCTTTCTTTGCCATTGTCTATTTCCTCTTAAACGTTTACGCCGTTTGCACGGATATCAACAAGAACAGCATCGATGCCTTTCTTGTCGATGATACGCATACCTTTAGCAGATAGACGTAGTTTAACAAAACGTTTTTCGCTCTCTACCCAGAAACGATGAGTTTGTAGGTTCGGCAGAAAACGACGCTTAGTAGCATTGCGTGCGTGTGAACGGTTGTTACCCGTTACTGGACGCTTACCAGTTACTTGGCATACTCGTGACATGAATGTCTTCTCCAAAATCGTTTCAGCTCGATATCAACCTTGGTGGCCGAACCTCTCAGTTTCTAAAGTTAGAAGTTTGAGGTCTTATACCGCTATGGAAACCCATACAAGGCTATCAAAGGTCGCGCATTATACTAACTTGCGTAGCATTGCTCAAGACCCGAACAGATCCTTTTTACAGGTTTTCCTGATCTTTTTTAGGCAGAGCTGATTTATGTGCTAAAAAATGTCGGGCGATTGTAGCAGAAATCGACGTTCCCACAACCAAAACTTAAACAAAATCACAGAAAATAGCCGTTTCGAGGTTCTGGAAGCTCGCTCCTAGAAAGATTTCAGCTACTTAACAGTTGCAGATTTGCTGCTAATCAACCCCGAAATCGTCTTATCTACTTCTCTAATCGATCCACTAGCCTCTCTCGAAACTCGAAACTCGAAACTCGAAACTCGAAACTCGAAACTAAATTATATCCACCCTCGTTCCGCGAAAGACACTATCTCACCGTCTCCGATAACAAAATGGTCAAGCACTCGAATGTCCACCAGCGCCAGCGCATCACTGATTCGGCAGGTGATTCTTCTATCGCTTTGGCTAGGCTCTGCAATGCCTGATGGGTGATTGTGCGCGAGAATAAGTGCCGCTGAATTAAGTTCCAATGCGCGTTTTACCACCTCTCTCGGATAAACTGATGCGCTATCGATCGTACCTTGAAATAATGACTCACCATGTATCACTCGATGCTGATTGTCTAAAAATAGTACGTAGAATTCTTCTCTCTGCTTATCTCTTAGTAGACCAGATAAGTAAAGTTTCGTCTGCTGTGGACTGGTTAAAGCATCGCCTCGCTGCAAGGACTCAGACAAATAACGTTGAGTCATTTCCAACACGGCTTGCAGTTGAACATATTTGGCAACTCCTAAGCCTTTATAGTGACAAAACTGCTTCAGTTCCGCAGAAAAAAGCCGACGTAATGAACCAAACTCGCCGATCAAGTGATCAGATAACGCCAGCACATTCATTCCTTGCGTACCCGTTCGAAGAAAAATCGCTAATAACTCAGCATCGGTCAGTGCTTGTGGTCCGTGTGACAATAGCTTCTCACGTGGCATCGACGATTTCGGTATGGATTTCATTGTGTTCTCATCATAGTTATCAACCAAGCTAGGCTAGTATCACTCAAAAGGCACTCTGAGCACGAAATGAAATACTCTAACCGCGACACTTCAGACATTCTTGAGCAACACCCTAGTCAATTAAGTAGGAGATGTTTTGCTCCACTTCCAAATTCAATAACTCAGATAGCGACTCTAGGCACGCAATTATTAGCCGTGTTATCTTACGGGCAGAAATTTTAAGGAAGATCATCATGCAAACACTCGCAGGTAAAAAGATCCTTTTAGGTATTAGTGGTGGCATTGCTGCTTATAAATGTGCCGAACTTACACGTCGATTGATTGAGCGTGGTGCACAAGTTCAGGTTGTTATGACAAATGCAGCCAAAGAGTTCATTACCCCACTTACTATGCAGGCAGTCTCCGGCAGACCGGTATCAGATAGCCTGTTAGACCCAGCTGCTGAAGCGTCAATGGGTCACATAGAGCTTGCTAAATGGGCAGACTTAGTTCTACTGGCTCCAGCAACCGCAGATTTAATTGCTCGCATGAGTGCGGGTATGGGTAACGACCTGTTAACGACTTTGGTGTTAGCGACAGACTCTCCGATCGCGGTTTCACCGGCAATGAACCAACAGATGTACCGAAATATCGCCACTCAAGAGAACATTGCAACGCTAGAACGTCGTGGCATGCACATCTGGGGCCCGGCAGCGGGTGAACAAGCTTGTGGAGATGTCGGCCCTGGCCGCATGCTTGAACCAATGCAACTCGTCGGACTCTGTGAGCAATTCTTCGCTGAAAAACCATTAAAGGGTCAATCAGTGGTTATCACCGCAGGCCCAACACGTGAAGCAATCGACCCCGTTCGCTATATTTCCAATCACAGCTCAGGAAAAATGGGCTTTGCTCTAGCACAAGCGGCACACGCGCTGGGTGCAAAGGTCACCCTAATTGCAGGCCCTGTTTCACTGGCAACCCCTACAGGTGTTGAACGTATTGACGTCGATAGCGCGCAAAGCATGTATGACGCAGCCATGCAGCATGCAACAACAAACGATGTATTTATTGGCTGCGCTGCCGTAGCAGATTACCGACCAGCAACCATCGCAGAACAAAAAATAAAGAAAACCGATGATAGCGATCAAATGACCATTAATATGATCAAAAACCCGGACATCATCGCCTCCGTTGCCGCTCTGACTGAAAATAGACCCTTTACTGTTGGCTTCGCTGCTGAGACTCAAGATGTTGAAAGCTATGCTCGAGGGAAATTGGTCAAAAAGAATTTAGACCTCATTTGTGCCAATGATGTCTCAGTTGAAGGTCAAGGCTTTAATAGCAACAACAATGCAATCACCGTATACTGGAAAGATGGTAAGCAGTCACTTACTCTTGCATCAAAACAACAGATAGCACATCAAATAATGATGACAATCGCGGAGAAACTCGACGCTTAAAGCGCATTCATCTCTAGAGATGGAAATACCGCAGAACAAGGACATGTCATAGGTTGTCAGGTTTGAGCACGAAGAGGTTCAAACCCTTTTTTATTCAGAATGGTAACAAAATAAGGAAAGCTTCATGGCCGGAACAAGAAAAACCAACCGCCGAGATGAAATTTTGCAAGCATTAGCCGAAATGCTGGAGTCAAATGAAGGTGCTTCACGCATTACAACCGCAAAACTCGCTAAACAAGTTGGCGTTTCAGAAGCTGCGCTATATCGTCACTTTCCAAGTAAAGCGCGAATGTTTGAAGGCTTAATCGAGTTTATCGAAGAGTCTTTAATGTCACGCATTAACCGAATTCTCGATGAAGAGAAAGACACTCTGACGCGAATTCGCCTAGTATTACAATTAATCTTGGCCTTTGCTGAGCGCAACCCAGGTCTGAGCCGAATTTTATCAGGCCACGCTCTGATGTTTGAAAATGAGCGCCTGCGTGATCGAATCAACCAGCTGTTTGAACGCATCGAAACCTCACTTCGTCAAATTCTGCGTGAGCGCATGCTGCGCGAAGGAAAAGCCTTTCCAGTGGATGAGAAAGTATTGGCGGCCCAGCTATTGGGACAAGTTGAGGGAAGCTTGAACCGATTTGTTCGCAGTGACTTTAAATATCAGCCAACCGCTAATTTTGAGGAATACTGGGCGCTACTGAGCGCACAAATAAAGTAATAATTATGAGTAACAGAACCACCGTCGAAAAACCTAAGTTTTCTATTGCCTTAATGCACCCTAAATACTGGGGGGTTTGGTTTGGCTTTGGATTACTGGCCCTAATCGTTAATATCCTCCCATATTCTGTGCTATTTCGCATAGGACGTGGTATTGGACAACTTGGCATGCGAGTCGGTAAGTCACGTGTTCATATCGCTAAACGTAATCTGGAACTCTCTTTCCCTGACCTATCAGAGTCAGAGATCGACAACATGGTGACAGAGAACTTTAAGAACACGGGTATGGCGCTGATTGAAACGGGTATCACTTGGTTCTGGCCTACGTGGCGCTTTAAACGCATACTTGTTGCTAAAGATATCGAAGAGCTAAAACGACTCGATAAAGAAGGCAAAGGGGCTCTACTTTGCTGTGTTCATGCTCTCAACCTTGAAATTACCGCACGCGCTTTTGGTGTACTTGGTCTACAAGGTTATGGGGTTTACCGTCCACACAGTAATCCAGCCTATGAATTTATTCAGTACCGTGGTCGCAGCCACAATGGTAACCAATTGGTATACCGTCGTGATATCAAACAGATGATTCGAGTACTGCGCGATGGGCACCGATTGTTCTATTTACCAGACCAAGACTATGGTCATAACAAATCGGTATTTGTTCCTTTCTTTGCTGTAGAAGAGGCGTGCACAACCACAGGAACGAGCATTCTGGCTTACACAAGTAAATGTGCCATCGTGCCAGGTTCAGGTTTCCGCAATGCTGACGGTAAATACGAGATCATCGCTGATCGTGATATTTCGGCTGATTACCCGAAAAAAAATGAAGTTGCCGCCGCAGCCTACATGAATAAATTTGTTGAAGAGATTATTATGCGCGCACCAGAACAGTGGATGTGGTTACACAAACGATTTAAGTCGTTACCCGATCATACCCTGACTAACTCACGTTATAAATAATAAAGGCGTCGCTGAATGAGCACCAACGAAAAAAACAGCATTGATAAACATCTACATAACCCGACTTTTGAGTGGTCTTTTCTCCACCCAAAACATTGGGGGACTTGGCTGGGTATCTTCTTCGCCGCACTGTTTGCTTTTATGCCATACCGCTGGCGAGACAGCCTAGCACGCAAACTCTCTGTATTTGCTGTACGAAAAAATGGCCGAGTGGTTCGTCGTGCGAGAGTAAATTTAGAATACTGCTTCCCTGAGAAATCAGCGCAAGAGCGCCAAGCGATCCTTGAAGAGACTTTTGTAAAAGCCGCTCAGTATCTATTGGGCTACTCAGAGTTTTTGGTTCGTTCAACCAAACATAACCAAGACCGCGGTGTGATGATAGGTGAAGAGAATATCCTACCTCTGCTGGACGCCGGTGAGAATGTCATTATCCTTGCACCACATGCCTGGGCTGTTGACTACCCTGCGGTGATGCTTGCTGCAAAAGGCTACAAAGTGACAACGATTATGAAGCCGCAGCGTAACCCAATTGGCGATTGGCTAATGCAGGTACAGCGCATGCAGTATGGTGGTCGAATTTTTGCCCGTGAAGCTGGGGTTAAACCATTTGTTCGTTCAATAAAGGATGGATATTTGGGTTACTGGCTACCCGATGAAGATTTTGGTCCTGCCAACTCAGTATTTGTCCCTTTCTTTGGTACTGAAAAAGCGACACTTAAGGGATTTGGCAAAATGGCTCGCCTGTCAAAAGCCAAAGTCGTTCCTATTCTGCCTGCTTACAACGATAAAACAGGTAAATACGAAGTCCATATCCTACCCGCTCTCGAAAACTTCCCGACTGGTGATGAAGAAACGGATGCGCGCGCTATGAATCAAGCGATTGAAGATCTGGTTCGCCCTCGTCCTGAGCAATATATGTGGAACTTATCGTTACTGAAAACACGCCGAGATGGTGTGGGTATTTACGATAATTCGTAAAGGCGGTTGCGAGTTAAAATATTTAAGGGTTGACGCACAAACGTCAACCCTTTTTGTTTAGCTACGCTATGGAGGTGAGAGCTGGATTATTATCTCTTCGAGGGAACAAGTCCTGTCAACACCTTTGCACTAAAGTTTCTTTCACCGTTCTACCAGCTCAAACCTCTCGGTGGACGAAGTCAGTTCTAGAATCTCGCAGGGCGTAGCCCGATCTCGGAGCGCAGCGTTCTCGAAACTCAGTCTCTAAATCCCGTACTCAGCTCGGTACGCTTTCACTGCTTCAAGGTGCTCTGCATCAGTACCTTTCTCTTCTAGAAATGTCACTAAGTCCGTTAGACTAACGATAGAGATAATTGCACAACCAAAGTCACGCTCCACTTCCTGAATCGCAGAAAGCTCACCCTTACCTTTTTCTTGACGGTCAATAGCCACAAGAACACCCGCAAGGTCTGCACCATTTGCCTGAATGATCTCCATCGACTCACGAATTGCAGTACCAGCGGTAATGACATCGTCAACTAACATGATACGGCCTTCTAGTGCACTACCCACTAGGTTGCCACCTTCACCGTGATCTTTTGCTTCTTTACGGTTGAAGCAGTAAGGCGTATCTAGATCGTGGTGATCCGCTAGCGCAACTGCTGTCGTTGTCGCAATCGGGATACCTTTGTACGCTGGGCCAAATAGTACATCGAACTCAATGCCAGAATCCGCTAGCGCTGCTGCATAGAAACGACCCAGACGCGCTAAGTCACGACCAGTATTGAAAAGACCAGCGTTAAAGAAGTAAGGGCTCTTACGACCGGACTTCAGAGTAAACTCACCAAACTTCAGTACTTCCTTTTCTAATGCAAACTCAATAAATTCACGCTGGTATGCTTTCATTACTTTCTCTCTAAATAAAAGGTCTAGTTTTCTAGACGGTTTATAAACAGGTCAAAACTTAGCCTTAACTAAATCTTGATAAAAAAATAGCCCCCGTGATGGGAGCTATCTAAATCAATTTTCTAACGCCGCCTTCTGCGCCGCTACGATCTCGGTAATACCTTTGGTTGCCGACTCGAGCAATTTCATCAGCTCTGCATGAGTGAACGGTTCGCCCTCTGCAGTGCCTTGAACTTCGATCATGCGACCATCTTCGGTCATCACTACATTCATATCTGTGTCTGCTGCTGAATCTTCTGTGTACTCTAGGTCACAAAGGATATCCTCACCTAAGATGCCAACAGAAACCGCCGCTACGTGGCCTTTCATTGGATTCGCTTTGAGCTTGCCCTTCTCAACTAAGTGTTGGAATGCATCCGCCATCGCTACGCTCGCACCAGAGATAGACGCAGTACGGGTACCGCCATCAGCCTGAATAACGTCACAGTCAACCGTTACCATGATTTCACCCATCGCCTCTAGATCAACAACGGCACGCAAGCTACGTGCAATCAGACGTTGGATTTCCATCGTACGACCACCTTGCTTGCCACTTGTGGCTTCACGACGCATGCGTGAGTGTGTTGAGCGTGGCAACATGCCGTATTCAGCCGTTACCCAGCCTTTACCCTGACCTTTTAGCCAGCGTGGAACGTTCTCTTCAACGGTCGCATTACAAAGTACTTTTGTATTGCCGAATTCAACCAATACAGAACCTTCTGCATAAGCTGTGTAGTTACGAGTAATTTTGATTGGGCGAACTTGATCCGCCTTGCGATCGTTTGGACGCATGGGCATCTACCTTATATGAAGGGGGAGACGTTTTAGGTTGGGGTAGGATGATAGCATACCGAGTGGCGAGTGGCGAGTGGCGAGTGGCGAGTGGCGAGAAGGATAACACCACTTTCACTTGCGTCACCCTGAAGGAAGCACAATCGCAATTCAGAATCTAACTTCCGCACAAGCTGCTTTAGATTCCAAATAGCTCGAAGCTCGAAGCTCGGAACTGTGTTACTATTGCCTCGCGTTATTTTCAAAGATGATTAAACAGGAAAATTCGATGATCTATAGTATGACAGCCTACGCACGCCAAGAAGTGAAAGGCGATTGGGGTACAGCCGTATGGGAAATCCGCAGTGTTAACCAACGCTACTTGGAAACCTACTTCCGCCTGCCAGAACAGTTCCGTGGCTTAGAACCAGTACTGCGTGAACGCTTCCGTAAGTGCTTGGCGCGCGGCAAAGTAGAGTGTGCTTTACGCTTTGAAGCAAACCCTTCAGCAAAAGGCGAACTGAGCATCAATGAAAGCTTGGCAAAGCAAGTAATCGATGCCGCTAACCAAGTGATGAAAATGACCGGTGAAGAGAGCCGCCTTAACCCTTTCCAGATTATGAGCTGGCCAGGTGTGATGGAAACATCTGAACAAGATATGGACGCGGTAAACAAAGACCTACTCGCTGGATTTGATCGGGCTGTAGACGAGTTTATCGAGGCTCGTGGTCGCGAAGGCGAAAACATGAAAGACCTAATTGTTCAGCGCTTAGATGCTATCACAGAAGAAGTGGTCAAAGTACGCGCTCGCATGCCTGAAATTTTAGAATGGCAACGTGAGCGTCTGTTCTCTAAGTTTGAAGAAGCAAAAATTGAGCTAGATTCATCACGCGTAGAGCAAGAGCTGATCTTACTGGCGCAAAAATCTGACGTGGCAGAAGAACTTGACCGCCTCGATTCACACGTCAAAGAAGCGACTAATATCCTCAAAAAAGGCGGCGCTTGTGGCCGTCGTTTAGACTTTATGATGCAAGAGTTTAACCGTGAGTCGAACACATTAGCCTCTAAATCTATCAGCACCGATATCACCGCATCAGGCGTAGAACTTAAAGTGCTTATCGAACAGATGCGCGAGCAGATCCAAAATATAGAATAGATTCCCCTCTACTCCATACACTTCCACAAAGCCCTTATTTATAAGGGCTTTTCTGTTTCTATCATCCATATACATCCATAAAATTCATCAACAGCCATGAACAAATGGGGAGTATCTTGGGTAGCACTTTGCTATTCACTCCCCACCGTAGTATAAATATCACAACATACTCCCCACTTCTGGAGTGGTGATGTAGTCATAACTTCGATTAGAGATATAAATTCAAGGAGATAGAGATGGGTAATCTCACCGTCAACCAAGTTAAGGCGATAGTAAAAGACCAAAAAACAGGTCGGCATGCCGATGGTGATGGTTTCTATCTAATGATTCCTAGAATAGGTCGACCATACTGGATGCTAAGGTACACCCTTTTTAAGAAAAGAAAGGAGGTGACTATTGGCAAGGTCGATGAACTTTCTCTTGCAGATGCAAGGTTGAAAGCATCTGAGCTTCGAAAGCAAATAAGCGAAGGGATTAACCCAATTGCAGAAAGAAAACGGAGTAAGCAAGCCGATATACAAATCATCGATGACCTCTTCGAAGACTGGTACAAGGAGCTATCCAAAAGGCTCAAGCATCCCAATATACCTAAGCGTATCTATCAAAAAGAGATCTCTCCGCAAATTGGTCAATACACGTTGAAACGTGTCACACCTTTAGATATCCGTAACATCATCCAAATAGTCGCTGACAGTGGCCGTCCAACCACAGCTAACGACACGCTAATGTATTGTAAGCAGCTTTTTAAACACGGTATGAAGATTGGTGTTATTGAGTCTAACCCTGCACTAGCATTTTCTAACTATGATGCTGGTGGCATTGAAGAAAGTCGAGATCGGGTCTTAGAACTGGAAGAGATTAAACATGTTTTTTCCGTCTTCAATCAAAACATTTATAGCTTCAATAGAGACAATTACCTAGCTTGTGCTCTGCTTCTTTGTCTTGGCGTTCGCAAATCAGAGCTAACAGAAGCAAGATGGGCAGAGTTCGATCTTGATAATGCTTTATGGCACCTGCCAGCGGAGCGAAGCAAATCTGGCACAGGTTTCACGATTCCGCTTCCGGAGCTGTGCATAGAGTGGTTTAAAGAACTGCATATGCGAGCTTGTCGTTCGGAGTACGTCTTCCCAAACAGAAGGGAAAGCAAAGTACCTCACATGGGCAAAGACACACTGAACAGAGCTATTTCAAAGCTATTTGGTCGTGAGCCCGGTCGTAAGGTACAACCACCAAATAAAATGGGCGATATCAAACACTTTGCGGTTCACGATCTACGCCGCACCTGCCGTAGCCTACTCGCTTCGGTAAAAGTTCCTAGTCATATCGCGGAGCGCTGTCTAAATCACAAGTTGAAAGGTGTTGAAGGTATCTATGATCGATATGATTATTTGGAAGAGCGTAAAGAAGCGCTAGAAAAAGTCACTGAGCTAGTTAAGAATCACATAGTCATTTAGACATAAGCAAAAAAAAGAAAAGAGGATGCAACTAGCATCCTCTATAACTCAATTTGTATGTAAGAAAATCAGGCACCATTTAAGTTTGGCTTACCATCAGCTAAAAATTCTAACAACTCTATTGTCGCATCACGCATACTAAACAAGTCATTCGCATTACCCAAAACACGATTCCCATGAACTAATCCATTGAGAACCTGAACCTCTTGTTTAAACCTTTTAGCACATAGAGATAAGCGCTTTTTCATATCAGAAGGGTACAGACTATCGTTATCAACTATCCACCCTGCGCACATAGAAAGATCCAATGTACGTTTTTTGACATAATCGCTATCGTGATTCTTTTTGCGCCCCTCACCCTTTGTATAGTAATGCTCTTTGATTTGATCATGTAGTGAATGTTTTTTCGCAAAAGCTTTAAACGCAGCTTCAAAAAGTGAGCGATAAAGTAAACTAGCAGAGTTTGGTACTTCCGAGATCACAATTGTCGTGGCTTCAAGAGCTAAATGATCAAAAATCGCATCTCCACTCATTGGAAAGTAATCTGGAAGTATGGTTTTCCAAGACTTAGAATGCTTATTTGAATTGTTTCTCGCTGCTTTGGCACTATTTTTAGCAGTACTTAATGTAGGAGACTTAGTTTCTTTTGGAGTAAGTAGGGCTGTACTTGAGGTATTATTAGGATTATTTTTATGTGTTGTTAAAGTTGAAGCAGATACATTCGATCTATCTAACTTTTTGACACCGGTTTTAGCAGCAAAAATTTGCTTACGTTGTTCTTCTGGCAACAATTTTGTTTCTTTATTCGTCCATATATTTATCAACTTTTTAGCTTTCGAACGATACTCTTTAGCTAAAGGCTCGACGTTTTCCCTAATCTTGATAAAAAGAGGACTAAATAGCTTAACATCAGTTTTAGCCGTATTCCAAGGAAGATCCTTAGGGCTAGCACCGGTTACATGAGCTAAACATACAAAGCCGCCATATTCGGAGTGCCAGTTAGCGGTAAAACCATGCTTTTTCTCTCTGCTGGCTTCAACAATAACCCGATCATTAAATATGTAATATACACCGTATTGATCGGTTAGCTCTTCATTACATTTCGGCGTATGTCCATACTCTCCTGGAAAAAGATAATTTGCATGGATGCCTGTTTCAAAATCACATGAAACACCTCCAAACTCAAATTTTTGTCTCAGTGGAGCTATCAGTTCATTCCTCAACTGAGGCACTCTGGGATTAATAAAATATGTATCGGTTAAAGAATCTAAAGAACAAACAACTTTAACTTTTAGTCCCTTGCTAATAAAAATCGAATAACGGACTTCTAAGCTCTTAACTAAGGAGTTAATCCAATCGGCATTATGTATTTGTGATATTGTTTCTTCGTATAAAGAGGAAACAACAAAGACTGTGCGAAGTCTATTTGTTGATGGTGAACGCTCAGCCAACAACTGTACATCTCCATCAGAAGCAAAAGCTGCCATGTTAAAACGAGACTTATACTGATAATCCCCATTATCAGTTATCATCCCATAACGACTACCGGCTTTTAATAATGCTCGTTTTAGCCCAAGTCCATAATATCCAATACCATACTTATGATCAGAACGTCGTCCTGTGTAAAATGTGTTTTCTTCAAGAGTCTGAGTCCCGACTCCGGTGCAATTATCCTCGATTAAGATGCTTTCTCGAGAAAACCTCAATTTAATTTCATAGCCAGAATAGTTACTTGGCAAACCACGAGAATCTGTTTCATGGGATCCAGTAAGAATTTGATCTCGCGCAGCATCAATGGAATTATCTATCAAGTCAAACAATGCATCAGTAAGTTCAATATCAGTAGTCAACGTGTCAGCTAAAAATCTAGGATCAATTCCCGTTTTTAACCGCACAACCTCACGATGCTCTTTATCGCTTAACGATTTTACTGAAGTATTTTGTTCCATCTAGCCAATCCTAAAATTTATTAAACTGCTTTTGCTATATTCTGCGTACTAATTATCCGACTCTTTATCAAACCAAGTATTCTTTGAGAAACAAGCGGAGAAACACTATTACCAATCATCCTAAAACTATGCCACTTGGTAGCATGAAAGGTGAACCAGTCAGGGAAACCTTGAAGTCTAGCGGCTTCACGCACTGTTATAACTCTTCCCGAATTAGGATGAATAGGACGAACAGCTTGATGACTTCCTTTATCAGTTCCAGTACCAGCGCGAAGAGTTGGGCAAAAACCCTTGAGTTCTAGTTTTTTTGCTTTACTGGTTTTATCTATTTGTCCTTGTTTTAGGTGCGTATACCTCTCTCGTACTGAAGTCGTATGTTTAGTGTCAAAGTTTCCGGAAACTAATCCTTGAAATAACTTTTTATTCATTTCAGGGTCTCCTAACCCTTTAGGTGGAAAACTTCTCATCAACTTTGCATACTCCGACAAGTCCCTATCAGTTCTATATGTAGTCCAACCAAAATCTGTTTTATCTTTTGTTTGAGGTATAGGCTCGTTGATATCTAAAATAGCCTCTCCAACCGTAGTCCTTTTAGAGTTTACCGGAATTAACTCCGTTTCATGAATCTCAGAAACAAACTCCGGCATATAACCAACAACAATTACTCTCTTTCGACTCGTAGGCGCCCCATAATCTAACGCATTCACGACTACCGGTTGAAGAACCTTGTACTGGGGATCTATTATTTCGAGTGCAGCATCAAGTTCATATTTATTCTTATCATCAAGCAATCCTTCTACATTCTCCATGACAAAGAACTTAGGCTTAATGATGTTGATCGTTCGAAAAAAATGAGCAAGTAATGTTCTGCGTGGGTCATTTTTGTCTGAGTGCCCCATCCTGCTATAACCTTGACAAGGAGGGCCACCGATTACACCATCAATTTGCTGTCTATTTAGAATCAGTCCCCAAGACTCCGAGTCCATTTGAGCGATATCACTCAAAAGAGTTCTAGTTTCAGGAAAGTTTCTCGAATAGGCCGATTGCAAATTAGCCTCAATATCAACTGCTACAACAGATTTAAAACCAGCTAACTCA
Source organism: Vibrio sp. TRT 2004 (assembly GCF_050113735.1). NCBI lineage: Bacteria > Pseudomonadati > Pseudomonadota > Gammaproteobacteria > Vibrionales > Vibrionaceae > Vibrio > Vibrio sp. TRT 2004. Next base: position 15,034 of record NZ_JBNJOH010000008.1, read on the forward strand.
GCCCCCAGACCAAAACCACCACATCCACTAAACAAGTCGACTATTTTCAGCTCATTATTCATTTTTAAATATTCTCTACATCATATCTCTAATGGCATTTTACTGAATATAGCCTTCATGTCGACCGTCCCTTGCTCAAAGCATTCAATTTTCTAAAAGATTGAGGTAACGTCAGGGAAGTATGTCTAGCTCAGTACCTTAGACTCTAACCGCATCACTTGTTGCATATTACCTTAAAATCAAAGCTGAGTGAATCACCACTACTTCGCTAGACAGATCCACCTCAATCCAAAAATCTTCAGGCATATGTTATCAATGTGAATACCTACCATTGATTCCGACAGGAGCCTGAAATGAACCCAAAAACACCCGATTACCAAAAGCAGCAACGCTATCAGGAAAATGAAATCCTAGAGCATGCCGCTGAGATACTGGCTACGCGATACGTGCGTGGTGATGCCCTAACTAACCCTGATGCCACTAAAGAGTATGTGCGCTGTAAGCTAGGCAGCCATGAGCGTGAGGTATTTGCCTTATTGCTGCTGGATAACCAAAACCGGTTGATTGAGTTTAAAGAGCTGTTTCAAGGAACGGTGGATGCGGCCAGCGTCTACCCGCGAGAAGTGGTGAAAGCGGTGTTGGAAGTGAATGCCGCAGCGGTGATATTTACCCATAACCACCCATCCGGTGACTCAACACCATCTCAAGCTGACAGACGCATAACCGAAAGACTCAAGGACGCTTTAGCGCTGGTGGATGTCCGCGTTCTCGACCATATCGTGACAGGCGATACCTGCACCTCATTTGCTGAAAGGGGATGGTTATGATTGAGCAACATTACGGAGAGCTGTGCATTGATGACGCTTTACATGCGTCACTGGAAGCACTTTTGAATCGATACACTCTCCCAGAGAACGCCGAGCGGCTCGTGTTGAACTGCCGTCAGATGAGTTACTACCGACATCGACAAGGTTTGCACCCGATAGAGGTACAGTTTAAACGTGAGTCAACCTCAAGCCCTTGGCTGGTGGTGTTCTTTGCGAGCTTCTCTTACCCCGATGTCAGCGGTGTATCTGTTGAGCCTGAGTTGTACTTTCACCTTGCTAATCGCTGGTGCTATCAACCCGATGTGGGGAGCACGGATTTATCCCACCCAGAAGTACAAGAGCTGCTCTCAGTATGGATGAAAGCCTTTGCTCGCCACCTCTCTCGAAACGTTTTTGATGACGTGCAACTGACAATGGTCGGTACGTTCAACTAAATCCACTCTCTCTTTTCTAATTTGAATCCTGAAACAAGGAGGACTCACTATGTCCAAATTAACCTTCACAGCATCCACACTACCTGTGTCGAAGAAAATGCATAAGCTGCTAAGTGAACAACTCAGCGCTCATTTGCTGAGTAATGAAGCACTGACCACCAGCCGCTATCTGGTGTTTAACTTTCGCGATAAAAGTTACAGCGCGGAGGAAGGCGGCTTCCATCCGGTAGAGATAGCGATTTGCCATACCTCAACAGGGGCATGGAGCATCGAGTACATCACTGACTTTGCTTATATGGGCAACCATTACCCAGAGCTAGAGCGCAACTTGGATTTTGATTTTCGGGTTGGACAGTTCTTTGTGGCCTATCGTGGCTGGCTACCGATGCAAGGTAGCCGTGATGCCAAAGAGCTGTATCAATTGTGGGAGAATAACTTTCTTGATTATATCGATATAGACGCTTACAACGAGATAGCCGTCACCCCGCAATAGCTCATGACTTCCCTTCTTCTACAAATCATCAAACTTGTCACTGCCCTCATCACGTTGTTTTCCCTTTCCCCGTTCTTCGGTGCCATTGGAGCTCTATCCACTTTAGGGTTTCTGGTGGTGCTGTTAATTGGGTTATTGGTAGCGATTGCCGAGCTCAGTGATAAGCCTAAGCCTCGTTAATGTTAATCGGCTCACGCTTTGGTGATGCCGATTGATGCTGTTTTCACCGTTGGACATTATGTGTCTGACCCACCTCTATTCTCCCGACATTAAATGTCCGACTCCGGTGTGGAGCTTTGATGTATTGAGAGCGTAGTCATGAGCAATAAAACCAGCATTGAAGGGTTATCCGCTTTGCTGCACACGCTGATGCTTATTCCTCAACATCGATGGATCACCGTTAGGGAGTTGCAGCAGCAGTTAGCCCTACTCGATATCCACCGCACCACGCGCAGCATTAAACGCTACCTCGATGACATCATTGTGGAAGTGTTTAACGTGGAGTGTGATTCGATGAGCATGCCCCATGTTTATCGCAAAACCTCAGAGCAGTTACTGAAGCTCAACAAGCAGGAAATGCTCTATTGGCAACTGACCAACAAGTACTTACTACCTCTGGTTCCTGATGCACTGAATTATGGGCAAGGGCCCTCCTTGGAGAGAGATAAACCATTATTCCACAAGGGTTTATCACATTCAAAAGGACAAGAATGGTTGTCAAAAATACATGTAGCATTGCCCACTATTCGCGAGTGGAGTGACGAGCAACGGCACGTGTTGAATGCGGTACACACGGCATTACTGCACAACCGTATGCTCAAGATATCTAGCCAAGTTATGCAGCAAGAGAAGGCGCTCATTGAGCCACTGGGACTCTCGGTTCAGTGTGACGCGCTCTTGCTGCTCTTTCGATTATCCGGTCAACACACGATACGCACCCTCGCCTTGCCTTTGATTGATGAGGCCAGTGTATCGACGTTTTCTTTTACCTATCCCACTGATTTCAATCTAGAGCAGTTCATGCATGAACACGCTGAAATCCGTGCATCCCAAATTTAACTCACCACTACGGAGAGATACCTATGAATACCTTAACTCGAACCATCATGATGTGCTTGCTGATTCTCGGAGTCACCGCTTGTGGCGACCAAGAAGAGACTCAAGCAGCAACGGCAGATATTGAAGTGTCGATATCCACCAACCCTCACTGGGGAACATTAGTCTTTGACCTGCAAGCCATCACCGACAACACCGTAATTAGCAATGTAGTGATTAATCGTGGCAACTGCCGATTACCTGCAGGCACAACCTCAGAGCTTTCACGTAACGTTTCATTGAAGTTCGGCCGAACCTATACCGGATACAGCAACAACTGCACCGTAGACAGCGTGAGAGAAATCGAAGTCACCTCCAGTGCAGGCACCTTTGTCTACACCTTCTAACTTTCAATTCCCAAATAACACACTCAACCAACTCGTAAGGATAAACTATGAACAAGTCATCTCTACTCATCGCGACAGCGTTAGTTTTCTCAGCATCTTCCGTCTTTGCTGGTGGAACACTGGGCGGTAATCCATCTGCGGATTCGGGTACAGTCAACGTCAGTGTTGGCAAATGTACTCAATACAAAACGGATGTGAAAGCGGCACAACAGTCAGGTAAGGACGTCGCGACCATCACTGTTCCGGAAGGCTGTGAAGCCATCACAGAAAAGTAAGACCTACCACTAGCGACAGTAATAAAGACAATGGGGAGCAATTACGCTCCCCATTTCAACAGTGACATATACATATCTATATCTAATCTGGCAACCTAGATCATTCACTAAATTTTCATGAATACAGGAGGAGTAGTTGAAGATTTAAGTCATTCTCTATAGTGAGCAGAGTAATCAACATTGTTCCATTCAATAGTACGTTTACTCCAATGATGGACAATAGACTGAGTAAAGTCAGCTCTAACTAACTTTGCCCTTATTTCACATAAATCTGTAGAATCCTTCCGAAGGATAATACCCTCCATTGGCTTACCAAATCTAAATTTACTCGGTGTATTTTTTACTAAGTTTTCTAATTCAGGAAGTGAGGTGGAAAAAAACACCCCCACCCGTGGAACCAATGATAAACCGATTTCATGGGCTAACCGATCCCTCTTTGATACACTCCAAAAACGCTTTTTACTACGATCATAAACATCAAACATCAAAAATAAGTCGGGCAAACGACTATAATCTAGAGAGTGTCGTGCAGCACACCATTCCCCAAAAATGATGAGATTTGGTGATAAGTTATAAATTAAAGATTCAGCATGTTGGACAAGCCATTTGGATAACTTGGAAAACTGCCCAGTGTATGGCTCTGTAAGATACTGTCCCCGATTTTGGACAAGAAGCTCCCCCCCCATCCCCAAAGAGAATCCTATGTTAGCTCCATCTAGCTTCTCCTCAACTACAATTTCGTCAGCGAGAAGTCTTCTTACAAGCTCAGGAGATAACATTTTATCCTCTCTTGGTGCTTGATCGTGACCTAACCAAGTGATGTGAGGCGTAGAAGGAAAGCGATAGAAATCTGTCATAAAGCACCTTGCTTTCTTTTTTTCTTCTCTTCAAACTTTCTTCGTGACCACTCTTCAATTATTGGTTCAAGTAAAACTTGATTACTTATCAACTCTTCTTCCCATTCATGCCAATCAGTATCACCCGCAAAAGCGACGCACCCTTCACCATATTGTTTTTGGGAAGCAATTGCCGCTGCTACGATTTTTCGATCAGCCAAATCATGCACCACGGGCTCTAAGCAGGCAGGAATCCGTCCATCACCATTTTCATCATACTCTATAGGAACATTATCAACTTGTGCCATGCTCCATTTATGCATAAGAACTTGTATGCCGAAATCATTAAACGTAAGTTTATTTTCATATTCTTTTGAAATTTTCAGCCCTTTATCAAGCACCATTCGCGATTCACTGTCACTAAAGTTACTCAACCACTCCCAAACTCTAAGCCTTTCTTCAGGTTCTGTAGGTGTGGCATCTATATCCTTAGGATGCAATGGATCAGCGGCACTAGCTGCTATCAGAACATTAGTATCTACAACATATCGTTCTCTCATTAATTGGTTCCTTTCTGCCGCTCAAAGTACTGCTTCGCTTGTTCCTTAGTTTCACCTAAAGCGTCTCCGAAGAAACCCTTAGGCCAGTTATGAACTCGACCAAACTCATCAATTTCAAGAGGGCGTAGAGTCGCAGCTTTTTCTTTTCTTTCAACAAAGTACATTCCTACATGTTGAGGGGTAGTAACTACCTTTGATATTAAAGTTTGCATACGTCTAAACAAATGCTCAGAGTGTGTTTCGATAATAAACTGAACATTACGTTCTCGACTAATTTCAACAAATAGTTCAGCAAGTACCGATTGAGCAAGCGGATGGAGGTGGATTTCGGGTTCCTCAAGAACAATAGTGCTACCTCTAGGAGCAAAATACGCAATGACCAAAACAGGTAATACTTGAGAAACACCTATACCTACATCTCTCAAGTTACTTTCTATTTCTCCCCTTTGAATACTGAGCTCATATCTGTTTGATCTACCTTGCTGGCGCACTAAAAGACGATCTGCCATATTCATACGTCTCAGCCATGTCGATACACCATCTAAGATATAGTTCTGGTCTTCACCTCTTAAAAGTGCACTTGCAAGCAAAGCGTCAATGGCACCTTTGCCATCTGCACCTATGTCACCAGGATTAGTTCTATTCCAAGGGTAATCTCGCTCAGGTTTGCGTCTTAACGGGCCGAGATAACTAATTCCCTCAAGTTCACGACGAATAGACAAGCTAAGATCTTCAATTAGCTGCCCATCATGCTCTAATGCTGCAATTGCATCGACTGAAAATGCAATAGATCTCTCAGGTGCACCATTTCGCCCTTTGAAGATCGGTTGACTCTGGTCATCTACAAAAATTGAAAATGCTCCCTTTTCTCTACGTATAGCGCGAAATTTACGGGACCCAGCACTCAATTCAAGTGACTCTATTGCAACACTCTTTGACGATGTCTGCCCATAAGAGCAAATGAATTTTCCTGCTTCAACTCTAGCTGGCACACTACGTTGAAAATCAAACTCAATAGTAAATTGTCTAACTGATTCTGGCTGCTGATTAAGCACATCTTCAAAAGAACCGAAAGTAAACAAATCATTTACTTCATCTCCACCCAAATTGAGATGTACAGTACGATCAGGAGACAATGCTGTCTGTTTAAGCAACAACAAACTTTGTATAAGAGATGACTTACCCGATGAGTTTGTCCCGAGAAGCATAGTAACAGGCTTTAAATCTATATCTCCCGTATCCCACCACGCTTTAAAATTTTTTAGCTTTAGCCGAGTAAACATTCAACTATCTCCATAGCTTGAAATACATTTTCTAAATTAAACACTTGAATAACGTAACGTAAAAGAATTTACTATACAAAAACTTGTACATTTAATCATGGACCTAGCCACATATTAACTTATATCACGAGTGGTTAATGGGTGTTCATATAGCTACTCTCAATAGCAATGCACTTGATTTGAAATATATGTTATCTACAAAAACGCAAATAACAGGTAATAGCGGATTGTAGGGTTGATACCTACAATCCGCATTGTTGTGTTAGTCGATGTCGTTTCTCGCAGCATCTACTGCCAACGTATCCGCTCTCTCAGCAGACAAGCTCCACAATTTACTCATTCCCTCTCCGAGGAAGACTGGCTTAGAGGGGGTATCTGTTAATACCGGCAGTTCCACCACTTTGCAATGCAGTTTTTTTACCCAATCCATATTGAGCAGAGTTGATTCACTCTTTTTACTCCAAGCAATACGTCAGAAAGTAATTGTCGTTACTTTGGAGCCTTATATGGGAGAGATGCTAAAAATAGTATTTATTTCTTCATTTGACCAACATCAAGATAGATAACTCTGTACATACACTTATTGCTTCCTCGTTTTACACGCAGCATAATTGAATCACATTTAGGTGTTCTCACCTTTAGCACACAACTTGCGCATAAGGACATGGATTTGATTGATATAGACTCTGAAAAGAAAATTGCCGTTTTAATCGACGCAGAGAACGCACAATATTCAGTTTTAGATTTTGTGCTCAAAGAGCTCTCTAAACACGGACATATTTTGGTTAAAAAAGCGTATGGAGACTGGAGCTCAGAATGTTTAAAAAACTGGAAACAACCCCTCAATGAGTTGGCCATCAATCCCATTCAGCAGTTTTCGTACACACAGGGCAAAAACTCCTCTGATGCGGCCATGATCATCGATGCCATGGATTTGCTCTACTCAAATAAGTATGACGCTTTTGCCCTCATCAGTAGCGACAGTGATTTCACCAAATTGGCTTCTCGCCTAAAAGAATCTCAAATTTATGTCTTTGGTGTCGGTGAGAAGAAAACACCACTCGCCTTTCGTAATGCATGTGATGACTTTATTTACACTGAGGTCCTTAAAGAGCGATACGCTCCAAAAGAAGAAGTCACAGCCGTCATTTCAGACAAACCCAAGAAAGTAGAATCTCGCGAGACTCGCAATAAGCTACGAGGTGATACGAAGCTGTTGAATATCCTACGAGGTGCTGTCAGTGAATACCAAGACGAGGACGGCTGGTCTTTTCTGGGTCAGTGTGGTGGCCTAATCAAAAGGCAATACCCAGATTTCAGCTCAAAAAACTACGGCTTTAACACTCTGAGCCAGCTCATTGAGGCGACCGAGCTGTTTGAAATAGACAGAAGACATACTGAAGCAGGGGCCATACATATCTACATTAGAGATCAACGAAAAAGCACTTAGTCACTCCTAGTAACTTTCGCTCTTTCCCACCTCCCTGTGAATCTCTGTATTCATGCATGATGGTTGTCGACGAAAGTTCGTCAACAAACTCAACTAAAAGGAGCACCCCATGGGAAATAAACAAACACAATCAACAAACAACGCCCCACTATGGCCGACCAAAAATGGCACCTCAAACCCTTCAGGTGGTGGGCGCACCAACAATCCGCCAAGCAAAAAATAGAAGCAAACCTAGGCTGCCATAGCGCAGCCTAGGGAGCGTAGTGTTGGAAGTAACGCTGGTAACGGCTTGTCGTGTAGATATCAGGTAGAGAGCGACTACCCACCTTGTCGAGCGCTCTCATGAACAATGCATATATCAGTAAGTCCGCACCTTGACGCCCTGCATCCATATTGGCAAAAAACGTACTTAAGGCTTCTACAGAAGGAAGGCTTTTTCCGCTACGCCACTCTTTAAAGCGTGCCTGTTGAACATCGCGCTTTAACAGACCCTTTCGTTCATGCTCACTAAAGGGTAAGGCAACATACTCGGACAACTGCGCGTAAGTTTGGTTAGTCTGCGCTTTTATTAGGCCAAAAAACTTGCCAAGAAATGTGCTTTCTTCTCTATTAAAAACCTGTCCGAACACCCCGTACTGCTGCGCATGAACACTCGGAGTGTATTCTGCATAGTGTTTATCCCAATCTTCAAGAAACATGACATCAATGACCGACATTAAGGACAGCCAAAAATCATGACAGAAACAAAGCATCGCCTGCTCAGTTTCTTTTGAGGCAAGTTCACTGAGGGATTTGAGCCAGTTTTTTACTAGCACCTTTTCTTGCTCACTCAGCAACGTAAAGTCGAGAGTTGGTAGGTAATAGCCTGAGATTAACTCGCTTTGGTTGCACTCATTGATACCAGGCGTATTCTGCATAAAAGCCAACTGTCTTTGATAGGTGGCGCAACGTCCATCGATATAGCTAACCAAGAGCCCGAGATTCAACTCACCTGAAGTCGAAGATAACCCTTGCTGAACGCCTTTAAGAGTGTGAGACCACCAAAACGATAAGTCTCCTTTATGAATACCACCATCGGGAAGAGAAACGTTAAAGGTCCATCCTTTACGAACAAACACTCTCGCCAATTGCCAAGCAAACTGACGTATCGATTTCCATCGTATTCCCTCCTTGCTAATGTTATCTAGCGTACGGTCTGTCGGCAGCGCACTCTTTACCACTGACGCATTTAACCACTTTATTTTTTCTCTTGGAGAAACAGGGAGTCCCAAAAACGCTGAGACTTCATCCGGCGAAGGTAGAAATGGGTTGCCCAACTTGATAACGGGCATTCTAAACTTTTCGTTGAGCATTAACGATAACTCGTTCCTTGGGTAATACCGAAACGTTAAGACAAACTCTCGAAGCCAGCAATACTAATGATAAATAAGAATGACAGCTTGTGGAGTACACCCCACAAGCTGCATTTCATTGGTTGTTATAGGGTAGCGGCTTCAACCGCTAACAAGTCTGCTCTCTCATTCCCTTCGATACCAGAGTGAGCTTTGACCTTAAATACCTCGACATACTTCCTAGAACTCAACTCATCCACTTGTTGCCACAGTTGGCGGTTCTTAACAGGTTTCTTATCCGCTCGACGCCAACCTCGGTCTTTCCAATCGTCCATCCAGATATTGAAACCTTTCACGCAGTAATCACTATCTGAGTAAATCACGTCCCCATCTTCTGCGTACTCCAACGCCTCAACCAAGGCCAGTAGCTCAAGCTCAGCACTATTAGTTTTGCGGTCAATGGTAATGCTCTCTTCATGCACTATCTCATTGTCTTCATCCATGACCACCAGCCCGATACCACCTCGCATACAGACGTGTTGATTGTTTGGGGCTGCGCCGTCTACGTAAATTGAATAACTCATTTTTTATCTCTCTCTAATTGAAAAAGGGCGCATGACTTTGCTTAGCCTGCCCCCAGTTGATGGTTTATCTGATGTTTGTGTTACTGAAAGGATGCTTGGTTGTCTCGCATACTCAGACGCGATTCCATCCATTCTTCGATTTCACTTTCTACCCAGGCTACTGCTCGTCCACCAAGTGGCACACTCTTTGGGAAGTCGGTTTCATCGGCCATGAACTTGTAGATAGTGGAACGGCCTAGCCCTGTTAGTGACATCACGTCTTGGATTCGTAGAAATCTCATTGTCATTGGGAATCGTCTCCTTGCTTTGTATATACCCATGAGATAAGCCGCCACTGTAAAAAAATGCAGTCGGTCTAATCCAAGCTAGAGCCAAAGCTATAACGCTTTTCTTTCCACGCTTCAGCAAGACTGCTCATGCGATGAAAGACAGTCCGTTTGATGTTCGTGTCCTGCTCCCTACAGCGTGTTCCCAAGCCATAGTTGCCTCGGTCATTGAGAAACACCAATGAACGCGCTTTGCCGCTGTAGTGCTTCTTTATCGCTTCTTGCCAAGCCTCTTTAAGGTGCTCAACCAATTCGTTGCGTTTTTCCCAGCAAATGGCGGGGCCAAAGTGCTGGCTATAGTCAGTAAATAGCATCACGCGATAGTTGTGGGATGGCACCTTGTCTTCGCGCTTACGCCATACATAAAACAGAGAATCCGTATCAAGCTTTTCTTTAAGTAGCTTAAAGTAATCGTTGAGGATACTGAGGTCGGTATCTTGATGGTCTTCTGGCAAGAACAAGTCCAAACGTGTGGCGAGAGCGATGTCAAACTGACTGAGTGCCTGTTCAAAAACATCGACCATTGAGGTCAGTGCTGATTCGTATAACCCCTTGTCGCTGTAATACAGCGGGTAATCTTCAAAAGTTCTATCAAGGGTAATGCTTGGGAGGTAGGTTCTATTCGCCATGAGTAATGCCTTTTGTGTGTGAATGACATAGGCATTGCTCGCTCTGTATTTTTTTAAGGTGAGTCGTGACTGCAACCAAAGCTCTTGTTGCGGTGATCGTTCTGGTTGGCAATCGGTTTCGCGAGACGACTGATTCGATAAAAGAACTCGTTTAACTGTAACGGGAACACTTCAGCGTCAGACAACAGCTCAAAACCTTCATTCGTAGGAGAGTAGGCTAATCCAGAGCATGGTTGGCTGTAATAAGCTTCAACCACCCTATCCCATGTCTTCCTCACTTTTTTATAGAGAAAACGCCCCCAACCCTCTCGACCAGTACCTAAGTTTTGAAAGAGATCCCTATCAAAGAGCAAAATAAGATGATGGTGCTTGCTGGTGGATTCATTCGCCGTCGTCCAGATATAGCGAATGACCGTTTGTTGGTATCGATAAGTTCTATCGGTGTATTTGTCCTTACAGAGCTCGTTAGTCTCTGATTCTAAAATACGAAAGAAATGGGCAAACACCGTTAGGTAATCCCCCCCGAAGTCACTCGGTAGGTTTAGGTTGATGTGAACAGCAAAGATTCTTGGGTATTGGTTTAGTGCTTCAGTCAGCACTCGGTCTATACCCTCTAGGTATTCGAGGACGAGACCATCCTCAAAGTAGTAGAGTGGCTTTCCATTAAAGGTTCGGTCATAAGTGATGGTGTGGTGGTTAAGAGCATCTGAACGACTATGAGTAACGTTAAGTTGATGAGTCATGATTGGTTCCTGTGGTTTGTTGTGATTCCCACAGGAACTGGTACTACCGTTACTTTTTAAGCTACTTATGACTATGACCGAAATTATTCATACGCTTTCCAAAATGCTTCGTTCTTCGTTTCGCTAGATAGCTCAGTCGATAAAAGACAGATTGAAACACCTCCTCAAACTCCTCAGAGTTACGTAGCAAGTGATACTGGCCTTGTTTGGAGAAATGGATAGCGGATTTCTCTTTGCCTGAGTAGATGCCATCCACCGAACGCTTCCATGCATTACGAATACGGTTAGCCAAACTTTGCTGATACTCTCCAAAATCCCCCAGAGAGCGAAATATGTTCCGGTCAAAGATAAGTGCAACATGGTAGTGGCTGCTTGTTGAAGTATCACACTCTTTAGCCCATACATAACGAATAGTAGTCTCTCGATAGGGTTTGCGATTTAGGCGAGCACTACGTCTTCGATATGCCGCTACCTGAGATTTCAAAGAGCGGAAGAAACGAGTCATCACTGCTGAATCATCCCCTCTAAAGTCTGTTGGTAAGTTGAGGTCCACTCGAACGATAAAAAGTCTCGCGTATTGCTCTAGAGCTTTCTCAAGGACTGATTCTATTCCTTCTAGGTATTCAACGACCAAACCCTCCTTGTCGATGTATATGTTGTTTCCGTTGAAAGTAGGTTCGTGTGTGATGGTTAGGTTTTTAGACATGATGGTGACCTATGTTTTGTTAATGACATAGGTACTGTGAGTGACGTGATTTTTCGGGTAGGGGATGGGTTCCCCTAACAAGATATCGAGTGATGAGGTCGTTGGTTGAGGTGTGGGATTAGGTGAGTAGATGGAGAGGTATATATATTATTAATTACCGATCACCCTCGATTTACTCACCCCCTATTTTTCGATGATTACGGAGCCTTCACATCGGCAAAATTCATCCAGCTAACCCTATTTATTTTGTAAAAATCTCGGTTCATGCATTTTTTCTTCTAGAGTCCACTCACATAAAAAGTGATAGTTTACAATTAAAATATTACATCCTGGCCGTCGGATTACGGTTTTTATTACATACAACTAGGGTAAATAAATGACACTAAATGACAAAGACGAAGCCAATCGTTCAGAAGTACCGACCATACTGGAAACGCCAGCTATCAACCCAAACGCTGAGATCAATATCATCAATTTGATTAACGAATTCGATGTCAGAAGGAAATACTATCTTTACAACGAAAAGGAGAAAAAACTCATAGCAATGCATCTACCATTTGATGCCCAAAAGAGAACCAATTTCTATGAAGAGTTGCGTCGAGTTAAGACCATGGGACAATTTCGTGAGACCTATCTATTCAAAGAACACCCATCTATAGAGCATCAAAAACAGATTATCCTGCTACCGTATTCATCAATTTCAAGAAGCCATATGCCGATGAGTCACCATTCCGAGAGAGAGATTAATCGAACAAAAATCATCAACACATTTTGGAAAGGCAAGCTAAGCCTTCGCTATGAAGCTGCGGAAGCATTGATTCTGGTTTGCTCATTTTTAGCCAAGAATGTTGACCGTAATACCCTTGGATTAGGGATAAGCAAAACCAAGATGGCGGTCATTTTAGGGATGAGTGTTCGCCGTGTATCCGATACTTTAAAACGCCTCAAAGAACTCGATTATGTTAGGCTGTACACAGAGGAAACTAAACGGGGGAATCTCAGTCTTGGCACTTTTATACAGGTAACAGAGACTTTTTCGTCACAATTTTTTGTCCCCAAAAGGTCCGAGGGAGAGTCAGAGAAAAAGCAACAAAAAAGTTCTGAGCCTCAATCGCAAGCCCCCCCTGAAAAGCGCTATTTTCAATTTTTGGAAATATTGAGTGATCTACGACTTGATCTAAAGAATTTCATCGTGAAAAGTAAGAACCCGATACCACCAGCCGTTTTACAGCAGATTTTTAAGGTTTTGGAATAAATATTTGCGGGAGGAACGCCGACTTTAATGTGTCTGAACACCTTCGCTTAGCTGTGTAAAGGCATTTCCCATACACGTGATAGGACAGTCTTGATGACGTACCGATCTAGAACTAGATATACCAACAAAAAATGGAAAGGGGGGATTAAAACTCACGTTTCTCGAATACAGCTTAAGTCCCCTGATGAAGCAGCGTTTAAAATAAAGACATTGTTGTTTACGGCAGAATCACATGACACTATATTTACCTCAGTATGCACATATATCTCTCACAGCTTAGTGTTTCGATTGGTATAAATACCTGAATTAATAATGATAATAATTATCAATACAAGGATAATAGAACTATTGTCAACGTAAGAAACATAGCGACTTAAACCAACTGGGTAGTATATTGGGTAGTAAAATCCCAAAACAGACAACACAAGACTACTAAGTTTATGATTTTTAAATAATAAAAATAGTTACTCAACGAACAGATTCAAAACATCGAATAAGGTTTTTTGAGTCTCTTTAAGCTGACTTAATCTTACCAAGCCCCTGTAAATTGGGGCTTTTTTGTTTTCAGGAGATTTCAGGTCTTTGCCTGTATTTTCAACCAACTGGTGAGTTTAGTGGTGAGTAGGATTGATCTAGTATGCCCTTAAATGGTGAGTAACTTTCCATGATAAGGAGAACTATATGGGCAAGCTCAACGCACGAAAAGTCGCCGCTTTAGCCAAAGATGAACCACGCAAAACCGCAGATGGTAATAGCCTCTACTTCGTTGTACCCGCCTCTGGAGAACCTTTTTGGATCTTGCGATTTTCAATCAACGGCAGTCGTCCAGAAATGACACTTGGGTCCTATCCAGAACTACCCTTGCAGATGCACGCGATACCGCCTTTCAACAACGAAAGCTGATCCAACAAGGTATCAATCCACTGGCAGAGCGCCAACGCCGCCAATGGTCAGGTATAGAAACCGTCGAACAACTGTTCGATGATTGGTATAAAAACGATCTTCAAGTAAGACTGCAACACGCCAACATCCCCAAGCGTATCTACACCAAAGAAATCCACCCAGTTATGGGCAAAATAAGAATCGATCAAGTCACTGCTCTTGATGTAAGAGAAGTAATCAAGCGCGTCGTAGATAGTGGCCGCAAAAGCGAACTATGTGAAGCCATGTGGCGTGAAATGGACTTAACCACAGGCGTATGGGATCTACCCAAAGAACGCAGTAAAATAGGCGTGCCAATCAGCATCCCCTTACCGCGCCAAGCCATTACCTGGTTTAACGAGCTGCAAATCCGTGCTTGTGGATCGCCTTATGTTTTCCCAGCCAGACGAGCAAGCCACCGTCCACATATGGGGCCAGATACGCTGTCTTAACCATAAGCTAAAAGGCGTTGAGGGCATCTACGACCGACACGATTACTTTGAAGAGCGCCGTATTGCCCATCAAACCGTAGCTGATGTGATCGAACCGCTGGTGAACTTTGAGCCAGCTTCACAGCACCACACAGGAGGGCGTTAACATGCGACTGATGATGCGACTCGCCCCCATTACCTTTCCAATAGCCATGCTGGCAGGCCTTGGTTGGTGTATTGGCATTGCCTTACTCGAACAGCCTAATGGCATAGGTACGCACTTACCCGGTATTGCCTGATGGTATTCGTGGTACTCGCTCCTTGGCTGACGCTAAAACTCACGTTCTACGTGATTGTCAGTCTAGGACGCAAACTGGGGCTCATCCCGCCTGCACACCCAACGTACAGCCTAGGTTATGAAGAATCACTCTATTGGTTCAGAGTATTGGCCTTTTTCGATGGCAAACGCAGCCGTATGCCGAAAAAGCCCATCAGGCGAAACTAGCAAGCCCCCATTTACTCACTTACCGTGGGCAGTTGGGACAATGGGGCAACACTTGATACCACAAGCTTTAGAAGGTGAATAAGAGGGATTTGAACCGCCCCAAGGAATGGGGCAATTGGGGCTTGGATTAACAAAATAAGCCACCAAACAGACTTCTCAAACACAGCTTTCAAGCCACTATGGCCGACGCCTCTGCATTTTTGTACACGTCGGTTCTCATGTTAGCGTAGCGGTATGCTTCGTAAATGTGTTTCGATGGCTTCAATCATCAACCTGGTAAGCGGTAAATGCGCTTTTTCTTTCGCCCAGATTTCATGAAAGCCTGCCACGGTTTGCTTGGCGGTATCTAACACCAATTTTTCTGGCAGCATGGCTTTAGCGGCTAAGTGTGATAACTCATCCAGCGTGAAATCACTGAATTTCTTGCTACGACTCACCTTCAGCGACGCACTATCATCGGGGATATAGGGAATGGTCGAAACAAAGTCATAAGCGGGCGCAATGGATGCCGTGCGCTTGTCTTTGTAAATCACAGACCAATTCTTCAAATGCATATCGGCATTGCCAATTAAGGTATTGAACACCAATCTGCGTGTAAATTCTGCAATGTCTTCGTCTTGACCTTCGATGCCGATAACCTGAGCAATATTGCGCATACTGGCTTTTTTGTATTTATCTTGAGGATAGACGCCAAACACTTGCGCAAAATCTTCAATATGTATCGCTTGATCACCTGCACGATCAAAGCGCTTGATCACAAACGCCTGAGCATTTTTAAAAGCATCGCCAAATTTACCATTACCATCTGGGATATTAGCAATTTGGTTAATCGGGAGTAGCTGCGTTTCTGGCACATCCATCCCCAACATGCGAGCCAGTTCCATCATCGAATATTCATTTTCTGGCACTGCTTCAAATCGAGACGACGGCAATTTCACAATCCAAGAGCCACCTTTACCGGTTGCTGGAATGGTCAAACCGCCATTTGCCTGTTGCACGGCTGAAAACTTCAACTGCACACCCGCCAATGAAAAACGCATTGGCGCTTCAATTTTCGTTTCATCTTCAATGTCTTGATGCACATTAGGCGGCAGCGCTTCACCATCGGCCGGTTCAACCGTGATCGCGCCTGCTAAATCCTGCCCCAGTACCCACAATAAAAAAAACTCCCGCGCTGGGTTCACACCGGCACGCTCTGCGAGGTAATTACGCATGGTTTCTTCAGGCAAAAGGTTAGAGAAAAACGGAGTTAACTTGGTTTGGGTCGGTTTAAAATTAGTCAGTAAGCCACCCAGTGCATCTTTAAAACCCAGCCCCAACACGGGCCGTGATTCATCATTAATGTACGAATCCATAAAAGCAAAAAGGGTTCTGTCATTGCCCACGTTGGTGATCGTTGCGATGGGTTCGCCATAGAGCAACACGTTGAGCGTAGATACATGATTAGTCATCGTCGTCTTCCCCTAACTGATATGCGGACGACATTGTCTCACCTTCGTCGATGCTACCTTGGCTGCTTCGAATAATCGACTTGATAGCTGGCACAGACTTTTTAGGCACAACAAATAACTCTAGGTCGAGTACACGGGCAAGTGCAATCAAACTGGACATTCTTAAATCAACACCGCCAGACTCGATTTTCGAAATATGGCTTTGCGGTACACCCGACCGTGCGCCTAACTCTCTTTGGCTAAACCCCTTGCGTACCCGAGCTTCTCGAAGACTTTCTAGTATCTGCTCTGTTACATAGCTCATTTCGATATGCCTTAATGCATCAATTAAGAATAATTATATACAAAAACATATCACCGTAATCCCGCAAACACAAGAATGATTAGCTATTATGTATCACCAAGTAATTTTTGATATACAATTATAGATAAACTGTAACGCGCGCGCTCACTTACTGTGGGCAGTTGGGACAATGGGGCAACACCAGATATGCCAAGCTTTACAGGGTGAATAAGAGGAATTTTAGCCGCCCCAAGGAATGGGGCAATTGGGGGCTATGCAAAGTTTATAATTGGGTTAAACGCTGTTTTGCAAGCGTCCAAGGTAAGCGACGACCAGCTTTTGCCATTTTATCGTAGGCAGCTACGGCTCCTTCAACTGACAATACACTATGGGTGACGAGCTGCTCGACAACCCATAGCGTACCTTGAACCAATATCGCTTCTTTTTCAGCCGCCTTCCTAAGCGCCATATCCCCAGTTAGCAATGGACACTGTTCTTGTTTCGCCAACGCAAGTGCAAAGCAATCGTTCATGCTAGGGCCAGCATACTTTTGCCTCAGTTCAAATGAGTACATCATAGACTCAGGGCTTAACTCACCCAACAACAACCCTAACTCGAGTAAATAGCCATGTTGATCGCTTAGCTCCTCGTGGAATAACACATCTGGCACTTTGAACTGGTAAGGCAAATTGAAAAAGACTTCTAATAATTGGCCTTCTTCGAGATCAATGAGAATATTGGCATCACTGATCAACAAATACATTTAAACAGCCTCAGCCAACATTTGACGCTGCTTATGCAATGCCATTACTGACATCTGTAACAGCTCAGCGGCTTTCGATTCACTAACAATTCCCTCTGCCAATGCACGATAAACCAACTGCTCAAACAATAATGTCTGTTCTTGTGGATAAGGATTCCCAGGCTCTTGCTTGCGCCAACCGTTTTTTGAGAACTGTATAAATATTTGGCGTTTTTTCTCTTCGGTGATCACACCAAGGTCGGCACTGCGATACAAACAAGCTGCCATGCTTAAGCCATATTCGTGTTTCAGGAAATATAGCTCTTTGGGGTCTACGTTCGAACGTCGCTCTCCTAGATGCTGAAAAAGGCCTACTTCGGGCAATAAAAACGCAGAAGCAAAGCGGTTGCAGGCCATCTCTTCGTCAATGGATTCATCTAGTATGCCATGTAAAACAAGGTGGCCAAGTTCATGCGCCAATGTGAACCGCTGGCGGCAACCAGGCCAATGAGAAGACACAACAACAATAGGCTGCCCTGATATTTTGGCTTGTAACCCATCAAATTTATCGGCTTGGGGTACGTTACTGACAATCACCAGAATACCTTTAGACTCAAGCAAGTCGATTAAGTCTGGCAATGGATTCATACCCAACTGCCAATCAGTACGGACTTTAGCAGCAACCTGTTCTACTGCATCTAAAGTGCTTACAACAGGAACGTCGGGGTGGTAGTTAAAACTCGCTATCGGGAAGTTTGGCCATACATTTTTAAGCGCTAACCAGCGCTCAGCTTGGTCAACCACATCAGACTCAATCTTCTTTAGCAACTTAGCTGAAGCTGAGGCTTTTTTACGATACTCCACCTCACCCAAAGTCACCTGTGCTGGGCGAAAGAAGTATTCAGTACGAACCGACAAAGCCGTCGCCAATTTAAGTAAAACTCCCGACGAAGGCATACTCTGGTCGTGCTCGTATTTTTTAACCATGTTGGCACTAATACCAACTTGCTTACCCAAGGCCTGCATCGACAGGCCAGCGGCTGCACGGGCTCGTTTTATGCGCTCTCCAATCATACAGACCTCTGGTTTATAAAAACTAAAATTATTTTAAAAATATAAACCAAGTTGGCGTTTTTGTCGATTGGTTTTACAGAGCAATCATTCGCGTGTTCGCGCACACACTTCCCCATGCCTTTACCCCCATACGCCAAAACCACTATCCGTTTGGCTTTTGGATCGAAACGCCAAACAGCGCCGTATTGGACTATGTATATCAAACAATTAACCACGCACAGATCATCATAAAAAACCGATTTGACTGGTTAGTTTGATGGCCATTTCTTTCATCTATTCCACCACCGCGTCTGCACCCGACGACTGAAAATAGACGGCATGATGAGCCAAAAAGGTGATAAGTGACGTGTTATGGGCAAGTGACAACGATTGGAATAGAGAATGGATACAGCAGGTGGTCGCTTTACTGGTTGGGCATACCGCGTTTACCCTCTACCCGGCACTAAGCCAGTGCGATAATGCCGCCGAACGCTTAACCCGCTGGCTGACCTATCAGTTACCGCGCGTTAAAAAAGCACACCCTAGCTGCCCGATTCACCAATGGCTGAACAGCATTGGCGCACAAGAGATCGTGGAAAAGTGGCAAAGCCCCGAGCAATGGCCAAACCTGTATTGGCTGCCCAGTTCGCCGGAGCAAATGGGTAAATCATGTACGGAGTTATTACTGAGAGGTTTTAGAAAGGAGAGCCAAAAACGAAACGGCAACGTGATCAGCCACCAAATCAATCTAGCGCTGCTGCACCACCTTTGTGGACCGGAGAATGATGTGTGGTTGAAAGCGAATTTTGGTGCCGTAACTCATTACGGTACCAAAAATTAGAAGCCTGAAAAAAGAGTAACCCCTCGCAGGGCGCTGATCTGACGGGTAGCGGGAGGGGTGTTGTTGGTGCGATTTTAATATCAAAAGCGCCAAATAGCTCGATGTTTTTGGCTAGAGCGTTCTCTGTTAGGTTTTTACTCAGGCTTCACTTTGAACTATTCGGAATTTCCAGATGGTTGCGTTTTGTACAGCTCTACCAGCTTGGTTATATGACTCTTAATAATTAACTCTTTTTTATCAGAAAGATACCTGGTACCGACATAAATGTCGGCACCAGACAATAACCACTCTTCCCTCTCAATACAGCCAGGTATCCGGTCAATTCAAGCATTTCCAGACGCCACTCAAAAAATTAAATCTACAGTAACGGCGTTTTTGCAATTTAAATAGTTGACGACTTATGAATCTCAGTTTAAGCTTATTCACAAGTTGCAGAAACGCCATTACAACGCATTTGAGGTGACAATGAAAGTTAATTTGAAAAAAATTGCCTCTGTACAGATGGGACACTCTTTTAGGTCAAAGCTTGAGCCAGACGCTAATGGAAATATCTCTGTTATTCAGATGAAGGACCTTACTGAAGATAACCGATTAAATGCCCAAGAGCTAGTGCAGATTGCTATGCAGGACTTAAAGGATCATCACAGAGTTAAATATAACGACTTAGCATTTCGCTCTAGAGGTCAAACTAATACGGCAGCATTGATTGACCAAGAGTTGAGCGATGCTGTTATCGCTGCGCCACTGTTGCGAATTCGAGTTGAAAGTGATTCGGTTATACCAGCGTATTTATGCTGGTTTATTAATCAACCGACTTCACAAGCAGTATTACAAAGTAAGGCAACAGGCACGGCGGTAAGAATGATTGGCAAACCTGCACTTGAGGATCTGGAGATAGTAGTCCCTAGTCTCGATGTGCAGAAAAAGATCATTGAGATTTACCAATTATCCATCAACGAGCAGAAGCTAATGAATGCATTAGCAAAGAAAAAGGAGGTGTTAACTGACGCAATTTTAATGAATCTAGCAATGAACACCCAGTAGACAAAGCTACTGGGCTTAAACGAACCAAAAGTGCTGCAACACTTTTAGTAAAACTTTAATTCCAAATATAGGAAACAAAATTATGGCAAAGAATACATCATCAAGCAAGGGCAATACCCGACATGTCGTACCACATCCTGATGGATGGGCAAACAAAAAGGGCGGTGCAGAACGCGCTTCAAGCGTACACAGCACCAAAAAAGAGGCCGAAGCTGCGGCGCGCGAACAAAGCAAGCGTGAAGGCACTGAGCTGTTTATTCATGGCAAAGACGGCCAGATACAACGCAAAGATAGCCACGGTAACGACCCAAAAGACATTAAAGGATAGGAGCCCTTATGAGTGATGAATACAAAAAGAAAATAGGCGTACCTGAATCGCATACCCTCAACATCGTAAGTAGTCAGTGGTCGCAACGCAAAGGCCAAGACACTGATACCTATGAATGTGTAGAGCTAAACGAGCAAGGTGAAGTCATTGCACGGTACACCATAAAGGACAGTACATCGATTTACCCTCCATTTGGGCGGTCGATTACCTGGACTCAATCAGCCGTACTCGATTCTTAACCTTTTAACTTACAGCTAGCGGGGCGCTACCGGTATAGCCTGCCCCGCTTTATGACACTGACCAGATTTGAGGAATTTATATGACTAAAGATATGAACGACAAGATTCAACAAAAAGACATCAACAATGCAGCATGGGCTGCATGCGATACTTTCCGAGGCGCGGTAGACCCTGCGCAATATAAAGACTACATCCTAGTAATGCTGTTCGTAAAATACATCTCCGATGTATGGAATGACCACTACGCAGAATATAAAAAACAGTACGGTGACGACGATGTCCGTATCAGACGTAAGCTTGAGCGCGAGCGTTTTGTACTGCCAATGGTTGAACTCACAGAAGAAGTAGAAGACAAAGTAACCAAAGAGAAGAAAACCGTTGTTACCGACACCTTTTTGGCCAACTACTATTCATTGTTAGAGCGTAAAAACGAACCCAACATTGGCGAGCTGATCAACATTGTTTTAGAGCATATTGAAACCGCGAACAAAGCCAAGTTAGAAGGCGTGTTCCGTAACATCGATTTCAATAGCGAAGCCAACTTGGGTAAAACCAAAGACCGCAACCGTCGCCTAAAAACCTTGCTGGACGACTTCAACAAGCCCGCACTCGACATGAGCCCGTCGCGCGTGTCTGAAGATGTGATTGGTAATACCTACATCTACCTTATTGAGCGCTTTGGCTCCGATGCAGGTAAAAAAGCAGGTGAATTCTACACCCCTCATAAAGTCTCTGAGCTGGTTGCGCGTCTGTCTGCACCAAAATCGGGGGCGCGTATTTGTGACCCTGCCTGTGGCTCAGCCGGGCTATTGATTGAAGCCGCACGCCAAGTGGGCGACCGTAATTACTCACTCTACGGCATGGAAGTCAACGGTAGTACTTGGGCGCTGGCGCGTATGAATATGTTCTTGCACGGCTCAGACTCTGCCCGTATCGAATGGTGTAACACCCTTACCTCTCCAGCGTTAGTCGAAAACGATAGGCTGATGAAGTTTGATAACGTGGTTGCCAACCCTCCGTTTTCACTCGACAAATGGGGTTCAGAAGACGTTGAATCCGACAGATACAACCGCTACTGGCGCGGGCTACCGCCTAAATCAAAGGCCGACTTTGCCTTTATCAGCCACATGGTTGAAGCCGCCGTTGAAAAAGAAGGTCGTATTGCCGTGGTGGTGCCTCATGGTGTGCTGTTTAGAGGGGCAGCCGAGAAGCGTATTCGCCAACAATTGATTGAAGAAAACCTATTGGATGCCGTGATTGGTTTACCCGGCAACCTGTTCCCAAGTACCGGCATTCCCGTGGCAATCCTGATATTTGACCGCTCACGTGAAAAAGGCGGTGCCAATGAAAACCGCAAAGACGTGCTATTTGTCGATGCCAGCGGTAAAGATCATTACCAAGCGGGTAAAAACCAAAACATCCTGCTGGATGAACACCTAGACAAAATTGTTGCAGCGGTAACCGCCCGTGAAGAGGTAGAAAAATACGCCCATTTAGCCACCTTTGACGAGATCAAAGAGAACGACTTTAACCTGAATATCCCGCGCTACGTCGATACCTTCGAAGAAGAAGTTGAGGTCGATATTGTCGCAGTACAGGCTGAGATCACCAGCCTTGAAAGCGAACTTGCTGATGTTCGCAGCAAGATGGCGGCGCTGTTGAAGGATATCGTACCTAACGAGGCGCAAAGCAACACAACGGAGGTGGCTGAATGAGCATGACTAACAACAACCATTTTGTTGACGCCAACAAAATGGTGTCTAAGTGTGAGTACGGCACTACAAACCAATTGCGTGACGTCACGAAAATGGTGGGAGGTGCACGATGAGTAACAAGCAGCTTACCCAACCAGAACACACCAGCTTTGAAAGCTTAAAGCATGAATCGGAAGGCAATGAGTTCTGGTATGCCAGAGAGTTACAGACTGTGCTTGACTACAGTACTTGGGACAAGTTTGAGCGTGTTATCAAAAAAGCGATCACAGCTTGTGAGGGCTCCGGCCAGTCGAGTAAAGACCATTTTTCCCAGGTGGGAAAAATGGTCGATATTGGCTCGGGGGCTAAGCGAACTACCCGTGATTATCAGCTTTCCCGTTACGCCTGTTACCTGATTGTGCAAAACGGTGATGCCAGCAAGCCGGTGATCGCCAATGGCCAGACCTATTTTGCCATTCAGACTCGTCGCCAAGAGCTACAAGATGACACTGGCTTTCAGCTGTTAAATGAAGACCAAAAACGCTTAATGCTGCGCAATGAATTGGCCGACCACAACAAGCAACTGGCTGCAGCGGCTCGTGATGCAGGTGTTGAGTCTGGTTTGGACTATGCCATTTTCCAAAACCATGGTTACAAAGGCTTGTATGGTGGGTTAGACAACAAAGCCATTCACCAGCACAAAGGCTTAAAAAAGAGCCAAAAAATCCTCGACCATATGGGCAGTACTGAGCTTGCCGCTAACCTGTTCCGCGCCACGCAAACAGAAGAGAAGCTAAAGCGTGATCAGGTCAGTAATAAAGCCCATGCCAATCAAACTCATTTTGAAGTGGGTGCCAAAGTGCGCGCCACCATTGAAGAGCTGGGCGGCACTATGCCAGAGGATTTACCAACGCCGGAAAAAGGCATTCCCCAGTTAGCGCGTGCACAGAAGAAGTTGGAGGGTGACCAATGAGTAAGGAATGGAAAAATGGTCGTGTTGGTGACTTGATCAGTTCATTTGAGTCTGGAGTAAGTGTAAATGGCGAGGACCGTGAGCCTAGTGATAATGAATATGCCGTATTAAAAGTAAGCTCCGTGACGTATGGCCACTTTAATCCCAAGGCAAGTAAACCAATATCGGGAAAGGAGCTTGACCGAGCAAAATGCACTCCACGTGCGGGGCAAATTATTATCAGTCGTGCCAGTGGCACTTCTGCTCACGTGGGTGCAAGCACATATGTATATGAAAATTACCCTATGAGGTTTCTTTCAGACAAACTATGGCAGACTGTTCCCAATCCAAATGTTGAAACAAACATGAAGTGGCTATCCTATTGTTTGGCATCGCCAAAAATTAGGTCACAAATACTTGGGTTTGCAACGGGAACCAACATCAAAAACATAACAAAAAAAGAATTTTTGTGGATTCCGATACAAATCCCACCTATACAAGAGCAAAATAAAATCGCAGAAATGCTCGATCTTTGGGAAAACGCCATCGAAAAAACGGAAGCGTTAATTTCGGCCAAGGAAAAGCAGTTTGAGTGGTTGAGATCCTACTTAATCAGCAGCTCTCAGACCGATCAGACGCTAAAGTTTGGAGATTTTCTAACTGAAAGCAGAATTCCAGACACTACACAAGATCCAGAGAGAAGGCTTACTGTCAGATTACATTTGAAAGGCGTAAGTGTAAGAGATTATCGTGGCACGGAATCGACTGACGCGACGAAATATTTTCATCGTAAATCAGGCCAGCTTATCTATGGAAAGCAAAATGTATTTAGAGGCTCTATAGGAATCGTTCCTTCGCACCTAGATGGCTATAGCTCATCGCAGGATATTCCAGCATTCGATATAGCTGATAATGTTAATTCTAAATGGCTGTACTGGTATCTTTCTCGTCCATCATTTTATTCATGGTTAGAAAATTTTTCAGCAGGCTCGGGCTCTAAGCGATTACACCCAAAAGAGCTATTTAAAATCAGCGTTGATCTTCCAACATTGGAAGATCAGAAGCGTATTTCTGACAGTTTAAATTTAGCTGATAAGGAAATCAGACTTCTCAAGAAGACTTTAAAGCAATACCGCAGTCAGAAACGCGGTCTGATGCAAAAGCTGCTTACAGGTGAGTGGCAAGTGGGTAGTTCTCAGCACCTCTCTGAGGAGACTTGTCAGGAGCTTTCTAGGGAGGGCGTCGCATGAGCACACCGCCAGTCAATTACGATACAAACTCGGAGCCTTCGGGCTTCGAGTTTAACGAAAAGTACTTGTCGCAAATTCCTGCCCTACAACAGCTAATCAATTTGGGTTATCAGTACCTTACCCCTGAGCAAGCGCTGGCTGAACGGGGTGGGCGCAGTGCCAATGTGATTTTAGAAGGGGTGCTACGTCAGCAGCTAAAAAAGATTAATCGCATTAACTATAAAGGTGGCGAGTATCTGTTTAGCGAGGAGAACATTCAAACCGCGATCCAAAAGCTGAAAAATATTAAGTTTGATGGTCTGCAAAAAACCAATGAGTCGATTTACGATTTAATCACCTTAGGCTCAGCCATGGAGCAAACCATTGAGGGGGACTCAAAAAGCTTTACCCTCAATTATATCGACTGGAAAACGCCTACCAATAACAGCTTTCATGTAGTCGCTGAGTTCTCGGTTGAGCGCGCACGCAGCACCGATACCGTGCGCCCCGATATCGTCCTGTTTGTCAATGGTATTCCCTTTAGCGTGATTGAATGTAAATCACCTAAAGTGGATGTAGAGCAAGCGGTATCACAAAACATTCGTAACCAGGGTGATGACTATATTCCGCGCCTGTTTACTTATGTGCAGCAAGTGTTGGCAGTGAATAAAAACGCCGCCCAATACGCCACAGCTGGCACACCTAAGAAGTTTTGGGGCGTGTGGAAGGAGCAGGAAGATAAAAGCTCTTTATTCGAGAAGGATGTCGATAAAGGCATAAATACCACTTTAGACGAAGACACTAAAGCACAGTTATTCAGTGGCGAGTTTGCTGCTGCACGACCGTTTTTTGATGCGCTAGAGGCGGAAGGTAAACGCTTGGTGACGGAACAAGACAATGCCATTCACAGCCTGTGCCGCCCAGAGCGTTTATTAGATTTAGTATATCGCTTTACCCTGTTTGATGGTGGCATTAAAAAAGTAGCCCGCTATCAACAATATTTTGTGATTAAAGCGACCATCGCCCGAATTAAGCGTTTGACCAATAAAGGCAATGGCGCTAAAGAAAACCGTCAAGGGGGTGTTATTTGGCATACCCAAGGCTCGGGTAAATCGCTGACCATGGTGATGCTCACCCGCGCCATGGCGCTAGAGCCGCAGCTTATCAATCCAAGAATCATTTTGGTTACCGACCGGGATGATCTTGATAAACAACTGGGTAATACCTTTGCGGCCTGCGGTTTAAGCCGCGAACGTGCCACGTCTGGCCGAAACTTAGTTAAGCACCTGAAAAACAAAGTGGGCTTGATCACCACACTGATCCACAAATTTGATAAAGGCTGGGTGGCCGAGAAGTTTGTTGATGAGTCGCACGATATTTTTGTATTGGTCGATGAAAGCCACCGCACCAACTTTGGCTCATTGGCGGCCCGAATGCGCCAAATGTTGCCCAATGCCTGTTTTCTTGGCTTTACTGGTACACCACTACTGAAAAAAGAAAAGAATAACTTTGCCAAGTTTGGTGGCCTGATTGAGCCGCACTACACCATTAAACAAGCGGTTGCCGACGAAGCAGTATTGCCACTGCTGTACGAAGGCCGACATATTGAGATGGAGCAGAATCAGTCGGCTATCGACCTCTGGTTTGAGCGCCACACCGCCGATTTAAGCAAAGAGCAAAAGGCCGACCTTAAAAAGAAATACGCCCGCGCTGAAATGCTAAACAAAGCTGATCAAGTGATTTACATGCGCGCCTTTGATATCAGCGAGCATTTTCGTGCGAACTGGCAAGGCACTGGCTTTAAGGCTCAGCTGGTTGCCCCAGGTAAACAGGCCGCATTAAAGTACCAAGAATTTCTACAGGATATTGGCATCGTCACCACTGAAGTGGTGATTTCTGGCCCTGATACCCGCGAAGGCCACGACGAAGTGGACGAAGGACCAACCGATGAAGTGGGTAAATTCTGGGACAAAATGATGAAGCGCTTTGGCTCTGAAGAAGAGTACACCAAGCAAATCATCAATCAGTTTAAATACGGTGATGACCCTGAAATACTCATTGTGGTGGATAAGCTATTAACCGGTTTTGATGCGCCGCGCAACACCGTGCTGTATCTATGCCGAACCCTGCGAGAGCACACTCTATTACAGGCTATCGCTCGGGTTAACCGCCTGTACGAAGGTAAAGAGTTTGGCTATATCATCGACTATGCCAGCGTATTGGGCGAGCTGGATAAGGCCCTAACCATGTATGAAGCCTTTGAAGGGTTTGACGAAGATGACTTAGCAGGCACGCTCACCTCCATCAACGAAGAAGTGTTTAAACTGCCACAGCGTTACTCTGACTTATGGGATTTGTTTAAAGCCGTTAAAAACTCAAAAGACGAAGAAGCCTATGAGGTGTTGTTGGCCGATGACGAGTTGCGTGAAGAGTTTTACGAATGTTTATCGGCATACAGTAAATCTTTAGCCATCGCTTTATCGTCTGAGCAGTTCATTATGAACTCTGACGAGAAAAAGCTACAAACCTATAAAAACGATTTAAAGCGTTTTCAGAACTTAAAGGCGGCAGTTAAGTTGCGTTACGCTGAGGCGATTGATTATCGCGACTACGAGCCGAAAATTAAAAAGCTGCTGGATACCCATATTCAGGCTAATGAAGTGACTCAGCTTAACGAGCCCGTGAATATTTTTGATGAAAAAATGTTTACCGCCGTGAAAGAAGAGCAAGGGGTTTATCAAACCAAAACCACGGCCTCAAAAGCGGACACCATCGCCCACGCCACGAAGCGCAGCATTTCGGAGAATATGGACGAAGACCCTGCGTTTTATGAGAAGTTTTCGAAGCTGATCCAAGCCGCCATTGATGACTTTAAGGCCAAGCGCATCTCAGACTTAGAATATCTCAACCGAGTGATTGATATTCGTAACAAAGTGGCCACGAAGCAGCATGATGATATGCCTGATTGCATTCGTGAAAACGACGAAGCGTGTGCCTACTTTGGCTTGATTAAGCCGCAGTTTCAGCAAGTGGCAACCCTCAATGAGTTAGATGATGCTCAGCTTGATGCCATTGCGGCACAAACATCGTTAGCGATACAAAAAATCATTGATGCTCATTGGAAAGTCGATTTTTGGGACGATGCCGACGTTCAAAAAACAGCGATGAATGATATTGACGATTTTCTTTATGATGAAGTCAAAGAGCAGTACGGCGTGACGCTGAGCTTAGAACAAATGGACGAAATCATTGATAAAACCATGCAGGTTGCGAAGCACCGGAGGCATTCTTGATGTCGTCAACCATCAAGCAGGCTGAGATACCAACGGCAAGTGCTGAAAGGCTAGCGGTTGTATACGGAGGGGGAGAAATCCCCTTCCAGCTGGCTTTTTCTAAACGCAAATCGCTGGAAATATCAGTTCACCCAGACAAATCAATTTTTGTGAAAGCTCCTGAAGGCACCGACCGTGAGGCCATTGAAGCTAAGGTGAAAAAGCGCGCTCGGTGGATCAAGCGCCAAATTCGCTACTTTGACCAGTTTGACCCAAGAACCCCTTCTCGCAAATACGTCAGTGGTGAAAGCCATTTATATCTAGGCAAAAAGTACCGGCTAAAAATTGAATTAGGTAGTGATAACGGTGTGGCGCTGAAAGCGGGCTTTTTTGGGGTAACGTCTGCCAATGGTAAACCAGACCATGTGGAGTCACTACTTAGTGATTGGTATCGAGAGAAAGCCGATTTTCATTTAAATAAGGTATTTTCAGATTGTTGGGACAAGTTCACACATTCAGATGCAGATAAACCCACCATGAAAATCATGCAACTCAAAAAGCGCTGGGGTAGCCTATCGAAAAATGGAACGCTGACCTTAAACCGCGACTTAATTAAGGCACCGAAAGAGTGTATTGAGTACGTGATCATTCATGAACTGTGTCACCTAGAGCACCACAACCACGGCCCAGAGTTTTATCGCTTACTCGAACGCTCTTTACCAGATTGGGTGAAGCGCAAACATAAACTGGAAATGGCATTGATTTAGTCAGCACGCTGTATCGAATAGCTAAGTACACAACCAGTACACTAGCGGTATTGTCCGCGTTAGACTTTGAACCTCGCCCAGTCCTGATGTTTACTGCCGGTTCACTGCAAGGCGACAAGCACACACAGGATTCATCGCCTTTTTAGTCATCCAAGATGCTGCCTTTAACACCCTGTTTATTTTAAGAGAAGTGCGTGGGCGGGTGTTGTCGGGCAGGCAGACTTTGCGCTGTGGTCGGTTGCCATCGGGGATTAGGTAGCCTGCGGCCATTAGTGCTTTGGCGGCGCACTTGGCCGTCAGCCTCGGGAGGCAAGCTGGCTAAAAAGCGTTGGCGTACGTTTTGGAAAACGGGTCGCACCTGAACGCTGTGCTGCGTTAAATACCGCAACCAATCCAAGGCCAAGCTGCCGTAATGTCGGCGACTTTGTTGTTTTAGGTGGTCGGCTAAATCGGCGGCGTTCATGCCATGGCTATGGTTAAACACGCCCATTTGCGCTCCAGCATCGGCACTGAGATCAATCACGCGCACTTGCTGCCCTGCTTTTATGTTCAGGACGAACGGTATGTCGTGGGCGCATGGATGCGCAGGAACGACCACGCGCTTGCCGATACTGGCAAGGTGGCTTTCAAGCGTCACTTCGCCAGTAGATAAAAACACCAAGCGCCAACGAGCGGGTAAGCGCATTTCACCGTATTTGCCTGCACGGGTTTTACCTTGGCCATTAGCAAGCATATAAGCGACATCGCCCGCCTCCTTGGGGTCAACTTCGCCCATTTCATCGAGCGCCAGTAAGGCATCGTTATGCGCAAGCGCTGTGCCTTCTAAACCGTTGGCCGTGGCACGCCAACTGTGACGCAGCTGATTAGGTTCGCCCCAAACCGATAATGCCGGATACTACGCTGCGGTTTTACCGGTACTGCTGGCACCGTAGAGAGGTAAACCAAAACCATCCACCCCACATAAATGCAATAACGGTGCGGCTAGTGCAGCGCAGACGCCAACAATTAATATAGCGGGTTATCCAGACAATAACGGCCAACGTGCTGCCGCCAACTGTCGCTACTGCCTTGTTGAATAAAGCCTTCTATCGGGTGCATGGTTTGCAGCACCATGCGCGGGTTGTTGCTGTGTTCTCTGGGGTAAAAGGTGAGGCGCGGATGCACATAAGCGTGTCGATGCCAGCCAATGCAGTTCACGCTGATAGCCTTTTGCGTGGCCAGTTCGCCCATCAGCGAGAGCAACTGCCGCCCTTTGTTTTCAAGAGAAGTGTCCCCTTGCGGATCGCGAGTACGGGCGGCCACTTGCAGCCAAGAGCAGATTTTGACTGGGCTATCTTGCCCTGCCGGTTGCATCACCAGCCAGTTTTGCGCGTTATAGGCAAAACCAGCTGGTAATGTTGGTGTGTTGCTAAGTAGCGTGAATTAAAGCTTTGCCCAAACTGCCCCAAAAGCCCAAGGGATAAGTGCCCAAAGCCATCTCCAAAGGGAAAGTCTTGCTCAATTAGAACATCGCAACACTTTTATGCGCATAGAAGTGTAGAATTTCGCACTTTTCTGCGCGTAAAAGTGTGCAATGCAAGTTGAGTACTCGTCAGTGTATTTTGCTGAATGGATAAATGCAGCGGTTAGAGGTCTACACAAAGTTACCTTATGGGTAACAATTTGTAGACCTTTTAGTGGGCTTACAACCTTTCAATCAACCCTCAATCAGTTTATTGCTAACGTCATTTGGCCAGCCTATCGCCTCATCGTTTAAAGCAAATCACTCAAGCGA
This sequence comes from Vibrio sp. TRT 2004, assembly GCF_050113735.1. Taxonomy (NCBI): domain Bacteria; kingdom Pseudomonadati; phylum Pseudomonadota; class Gammaproteobacteria; order Vibrionales; family Vibrionaceae; genus Vibrio; species Vibrio sp. TRT 2004. Next base: position 45,734 of record NZ_JBNJOH010000008.1, read on the forward strand.
TTTAACAGCGCTTTCCGGCTATTATTCGCCACAACAAAGCGCTTAAAACGTTGTTCAAACGCCGCTTCATCCGCTTTGAACTGATAGGCCTCAAACAGCTGATGCAGATAGCGTGATGCCGCATCGTAACCACTAGCGCAAGTTCGCTCCGCTTGCTCTTGTGATTGTTGCCAGTAGTGCTCACGCTGATTGTAGATATCCGTCAACGCTTTTTCTTTTTCCGCTTTTTCGATGGCTAATTTTTTTGCGAGTGCTGCGGCTTGTTCTTGCTGCAATTGACTTTGCGCTTGCTCAATGAAAGGGGAAATCAGATCGGGTGTTAACCAATATTGATAGATCTCGTCCGTGTTGGCAGATTCTTTTCGCGTCAGCGCTAAGGCTTGGTGACGGGTTAGCTGGCCTTGCTCAAACAACGTGCGTAATAGCGTGTCTTTCTCTGCTTCCGAGAGGTTGTTTAGCCACTTGTCAAACTGAAACTGGGTTTGTTTGGCTTGATGACTGGGTTGTTCGCTCAGCACCATGGCGAGCGCCTTAACAAAGGCTAAGGGAATATCATACAGTGCCACAAAGGCCTGCAACTCTTCACTGAGGTGTTCAAAATCAAATTGAATCAACGGCATTCGCTCAACGTCATCATTAAAATCAAACGCTTTGAGCCACATAAAGTACACAAGGCGCCAATCCCCTTGCATTAAACCGCTGCGTAAAGCAGCTAAATGCTGGAAAAAGTCGTCAGCATCTTCATCGTCAAAATATTCGCCATACTCCTCGATGGAAAAAATCAGCAACTGCCACTCATCGTTTTCGTGAACATGAAGCCCATCACTTGAAAAGCCAAGTAAAGCTTCAGGGAGCGTTCCAGCTGGTAGCTTGATGTAGGCATCGATTGAGCCCCAATCAGCATAGTAAAAACCGATATCAAAGTATTTTAACATCAGCTTAAAAGGCTCTGCCTTTAGATCACTGTAGGTGTAATACACCTGAAAGGACGTAGCGCTGATCTCGGCACGGCTTGAAATGCCTCTGAGTGCTTGACGTGCTTTAGCATCTAAATACCCATCCAGACGCTCAAATTTATAGTATTGATATTCGCTCACGATGACCTTGTTATGTATTTATTGTGAATTGAAACGTTTGTTTCAATAAAGGCTGTACCTGAACCACTCTGGCGACGGGTTCCGCATTTATATAACGTCTTGGGTTAATGGTCACAAATCCCCAAAACTGCAAAAATCGCTCAATAAATCGTGATTCGATGAGCATGATTAAGTTTCTTTCTGGCGAGCAGTAATCATCCGTAGGGAATGCCAGCAATAAATCAGGGAACGCTGTCATCACCTCTTTCACAAGCTGATCCACACTGCTGTGGCTTTGAATACGCCACAACATAAACAACCAAAAAGTGCGCAAGTCGACATCGTATTCAAAACCGTCCAAATAGCCCCAGTTATATTTGCTGATGGCGGCCTCTAACATAGGTTTGAAAAAGGCCTGTATGCCTAGAACTTGATACTGTTTTTGCGCTGATTTTTTTATATGGTAACGACCACTGCGCCGATAAATAATGCCACTAATTTCGGCGAGCACTCTGGTGTAGTGTAAGGCATTGAATTTGTCTTCATTACTGCCAGCAAACTCGCTGATACTGATATTTACAGGAAACTGAGCAACAGCAAACTCAGGTAATAACTCACTGGCTTGTTTGACCAACTTAGCCGGTAAGTTGCCTTTACTGGTGGCTTTGAAGGAGCCATCTTGCGCCATGGCCTCATCAAGAATGAGTGCTAGATAACGCATCACCGGGCTTGCAGAAAGAGAGTCGGGCGTGCTGATTGTCACCCACTGTAATTGATCAAAAGGCGCATAAAGCCAGTTGGCCATTTGCGTTGGCGTTACGCCACAAAAATCGGGATGAGGTTGATTATTGCGATCCTGAACTTTGTGTTGCAATGCGGCATTGAGTTCATCAAGGCTCAAATTTGGGTTCATCGCCAGCATGGCATCAACATCATCGAAGACTTGGGCATGTTGCTTGGAAACGCTGCTCATACAACAACGTTTAAATTTTTTACCACTGCCACAATGGCAAGGATCGTTTCGGCCGAGCTTCATTGCTGTCCCTCCTTATTGTTGTAGAAAAAGCGCTGCATTTTCTTGTTTGCGCTGATCCAGTGTTTTAGTAATCGCAGACACTGTTGTTTTACTGATCCCTTGCTGCTGTGCCAGATACGTAAATTGGCTGATGGCTTCTGCGACTTCTTCAATGACTTGCCTTGCATCATGCCAATTCGCAAAGCCAGCACTGGTAGCAAGTTTTTGCATCACCTTAAGCGGTGGCGCTTTACCATAACCTCCGAACGCAGTGGCGTGTTCGTTGAATGGATGTGGGCTGTAGGTAACATCGTAAAAAGGGGCAGGATCCCATTGACCGTCATCCGCTTGCAAAAACGCCCAGTTTTTACTGTGGTCGTCTTGATTAGACGACAGCAGGTTAAAAACGGCACGGCGAAATTGCAGCTGCCCAGCGGCTGGCGATTTACAGAGCTGTCGGCTGGCTTTAATTAAGTCAATATAATCTAAACTTGGCGTTCGAAAGTCTGCATCCAGTAGCCCGCAAGCGCTGTGCATATGCAAGCGACCTGCACTGCGATTACCGCTTAAACTGGCCTGCTCGGTGACATAATCAAAACGCTTAAGCGCCAACCAGGCAGACGCACCGCTTGTAGGTGGTGCTTCAATGAGTTGCCAAACTGGTGGTTGACACTTAGCAAGCTCGGCCATTTGTAAATAAACCGCCTCACACAAACCTTCTTCATGGCCGAGCGCGAGATTTTTAGAAGTAAATTTAATCAGCCATGCTTCATCGCCAGGCTTTGCAAAGGTTCGGCATTGCCGAGCTTCTCCAGCAGGCATATAAATTTGTGCCTTTGGCCTTGCCCCGCCCGAACTACCACCCGCGACCAATGCAGCCAACACCTGTTGAGTATGCCCATCTAACTCATCGTGATTATCATCCATATACTCTGACATCGAAGCATCGAACAGCGTTTGTGCTTCTAGACCTAACGTAGCTAAATCAATGTCCGCATGAGTCGTGGCTGAAAACTCAGACACCGGAGAAAAAGACAATGCTCCCATGCCTTTATCACCGACAAAGGCCAGTCTATCCATCGCCGTTAATTGATTAGGTAGGATGCCCTTTTGCCGGAAAATACGATCTTGTAACAACATGCCCCAACCATCGGGCAAACAATCTCCAAATACGCCATGTACACCTTGGTGCGGCGCTATAGGTGCGGCTTGAACTTGCGTATTCGACTGCAAGGTAAACGGTGATAAATTGCCAAACTGCTGCAAATAGTCATCAGCATACTGAAAAAAAACGCCTTGCCGATTCTGCGCCAAGACTCCAACAGAGATCTGTTCACCTGAGCTCAAAGTGCGAGTTACGGCGAGTTTTTGAATGGGTTTAAAACTCATCTTTTAGCACCTCATCAATACTCGTGGGTATAGCAGCGCGTTCTTTGCTAGGTTGCGTGAGCTGATAAAGCCTATCTAGCGAATCAAGGGTCTGCCATAGCAACAGCAATTGACGAAATGAAATTTGCCCGGTCAGCTCAAATTTCTTAATGGTGGCCGCAGGTACGCAGCTTCGCTCAGCCAATGCAGCGCGCGACAGCTTTGCCTGCTTGCGTAACTCACGTAAATAAGCCGCATAAGCTTGGCTTACATCGGTATCATCAAGTAAGGTAAAATTCATCCGCAAAGACCAAATGGGTACAGTTATATCCATTATAGCGAAATAAAACAGCAAATGGATATTATTGTATCCATTAGCGAATAGCAACCAAGACCAACGCCAGCGGTTGTGATAAAACGTCTTGATGGCATCATCTAATACCAATCTGGAAAATTAACTGGTCAGGTTAATCCACTCCCTTTTGCACATCGTTTGCACCCTATCTGCGCTTTCCAAGAAGCCATTCCATGCTCTACATACCTTCTCGACAACATCGTTATAGTTCGTAAAACTTTGGTTGGCTAAATAGTGTTGTCGCAGCCAACTCCATACTTGTTCAATTGGATTTAGCTCTGGTGAATAGGGAGGCAATTTGATGATACTGACATTGTCAAACTGCTCGGCAATATCACTGGTATGCCATCCAGCACTATCCATTATGACAACTGCATGACGACCTCGCTCGGTGGCTTGCGATATTTGACTAAGGTGCTGAATCATAATCTCTTTGTTTACCCAAGGGACGACTATCGCCTCTCCAATTCCTCTTGTAGGACAGACTGAACCGAATAAGTAAGCATATTCAAATTGCTGCTGTTTCACCGCTCTCGGTCTTGTGCCGCGCTTAGCCCAAAGACGAGTTGTTGTATTTTGTTGTCCAAATCTAGCTTCGTCTTGGAACCAAACATCGACGGCCTCAAGCCCCATATGGCCGGGGATCTTGAGGATCGTTTCAATTTTGAGTTTTTTTAAAATCGTCTTGGGTTTGTTGGGATTGAGAAGGGTGTTTGGAGCGCGATGTTATCCAAGAAAAGCCCATATGATTGAGCAAATAATAGATGGAGTCAGGGTGATAATGTTTGCCAAATTCTTTGATGATGTAGGCATGAATATCGCTACCCGTTAATCTACCGCCAGAAGAATCTGAAGCTCGACTTTCAATAAATAGGCTTAACTGCTCACGCTGTTTTGGGGTAAGAAATGCAGGGCGTCCTGTTCTTGGCTTTTCCTGTAGTCCTTCAAGCCCCTCCTCAAGAAAGGTTTGAACCCACTTGTTCACGCTAGTGCGGCTTACCTTCAGGTATTTGGCAATCTGTGTTCGAGACCGCCCTTCTTTAAAGTGTGCTAGAGCAAGTAAACGCATCTTCATTTGTATAGACTTCTGCTGACTAGCGAGTTTTTTAAAGTCGATGTTGTCGAGGCTATCCATGGCATTCTCGTGTAGAAATGACAGCCTTAATTAGATCATATTTTTACTTAGATTGGTATAATTTGTCAGGTTCGGTGAAGTCAAAACAAACGGCTCCGCCAATCTTCTCCGGCAGTTGCTCTATGGATTCAACATAAACAATTTGATCAAACTCAGTGGTTTGCTGAGGCTGATTTCCAATCCAATATAGGAAGGTAGTAGAAGGCATACATCGTCTCTAAACAGTAGTGGGAAATGCGTGTGGTGCATTTGTAAACACATAACAACCGAACCTTGATGATCAGACTAAGTCTAGCTCACAGTCTGAGAGTCTATCGTGAAATATACTTTAAAGAACGTCGTACCATCACTAAATTAAACTATTGGTGTAGCGGCAGCAAATTGTGTGACGGCAGATTAGGACATAAGAAATGTCTCACATGTGAGACATGCGATTATTTTATATTTGCATACAAAAATTTAGCTTTTTTGAGATTTTAAGGAAGCAAAAACGTAACCTGAGACTTACGCCTTCACAGCGCTAGAAGCATAGATGTTTGCTCCTAGCCTGAGGATGCAAGAGATGAAGAAGTGGATTAGTGTCTACTCATCCTTCTCTTCTGTCGTGTGATCAACATAAGGCCAATAGTGATGACCAACTCGAATCACTAAAGTGGCAGCTGCTAGAATAAATGCAGCAATAGAAAGCCAAACAACGAGAGTCGCATCAAGCTCCTTCATACCTAATGTGATGTAACGAGCTATTGCCATCATAGCAATGTATATAGGATAGCGTACAGGGATCTTACCGTTCATCACGAATTGTTTCACCATCGCCAGTACTTCTAGATAGATGAACATCAATAGAATGTCTGTCAGTAAAACACGTTTCTCAGTAAAGACATGAACAAACTCTTCCACCATAGCAAACAAGGTCGCTAACGTTATCGCAATCAAGAGGACAGCTTCTAAAACGTGAAAACTCTTGAGAAATGGTTTACTGAAAGATTTAGGTAGATTGGAAGGCATAACCTCTTTTCTCGATAAGACATTAATTCAATAAGTAGTCTATCACGCGAAGTACCAAAAGAGGTTAGATTCCGCTCATCCTTTAGTCGATTTTTGCCTTAGCTTTGGATAAGTCTTCTCTCTATCAAGCGAACAAAGAGAGTATCGATGGAGTGAACTTATCTAAATTTGGAAATACCGCTGTTAACTGGGAGTCTTGAACACCAAGCCACTGGGCCATAGTCGCGCCAATTTGATCAACAGACGTAGTTGGTATTAAACGCCCAGTTGAAAAATCATCCCGGCTGCCTGGAACTAATGATGGCCACACTCCTGTCGTATTCGATGTAAAAGGTGCGCCTCCAATAATAAAGTGATTGTTGCCCCAGCCATGATCAGTTCCCGTATGATTCGGGACAATACGGCGGCCAAAATCTGACATAGTGACACTGGTAACTTGTGTAGCTAGCCCCTTCGCATCCAATATATCGTAAAAGTTCTTCATCGCGCGGCTGAAGTTCTCCAGCAAAATATGGTGATCACTCACCTGATTCGCGTGGGTATCAAAGCCTCCAAGATTGACGTAATAGATCTGGCGGTTCTGACCTAAAACGACCCTGCTATCGATAAACTTAACCACCGCATCCAACTGCAAACTCAGTGAGTTTTCAGTATCTAACCGCAATGCCCCATAAGGATCCGGCGACTCTACCTCTAAAATAGCGTCGAGCTGCTCACTAGCGTAAACACTATCACGCATCAAACCACGCATATACTCTCTAAAATATTCAGGACGTGGATTATCTAAAGTGTTTTTAAACTGCTCTAATGTTCTGGGGTGCATTGTCATACCTTTAGCGCCGGAGGGAGATAAACTATTCGATTTGATGCCACCACGAAACAATCGAGAGTTACCCGAGAAACTGTATAGTGGCGAATGATTACTGGTTAATAGTAGCTGCTGCATTAAGCGCGCCCCCCAACCACTCGGCAGTGCCCGATCAGCAGCATTCCCTCTTAACCACTCTTGAGATTGGGAGTTGTGCGAGAACAACATGCTCGGTTCGCTACCATTGTCCCCTCGCTCCATTGGTTGCTTGAGCACTCCACAATTAATCACAGCGTTAACATAGCCTCGATTAGATAACTCTTGTATCCCAGTCATTGCGGGATGAAGACCCAACTGAACTTCCATACCATCATTATCAAAACAAGTTAGATTGGTTGGCAGTAAGTCATTTTTTTCGATTTTGATCGACTCTCTTATCGATGCGTACTCAGAATAATGAGCATCGTCCATCGGAATAATTGTATTAAAGCCATCATTACCACCACTGAGGAAAACACACACTAATGCTCGATAGTCATTTAAGTTCACCGATGGTGTAGCCCAACCAAACTGAGACACCATAGTTGTTGCGCCTAGGCCCTTGATAAAGGTTCTTCTTGATAGCGACATAACATTAATCCTGTATAAAAAACTCTTCGGAACTCACAACCAGCTCTGCCAACCTTTCTGCGTAAAAGTCATAACTAGACGCATTGACACCATCCTGAATAGTTGTTCGAAGTTCAGCCTCAAGGACAGGTTCAATACTGTTACCAAAATAGAGATCGCCAATGGCTTTAATTAACTTATCCGGGTCATCGAAATGCTGAGTAAAGTAGCTAAGATCAGGCTGACCAGTCTTGTTTTTGCCCCTGATATATTTGCGCATATAGTTATAGGTAGTGCTATATGTTGACCAAGTAAGAAGCTCAGCTTCTGGGGACAATTTACGCTCTGTGCCAATCTGATAGTCAGGAGAAAAGAAGTTAAACACTGATGGCGAACGCAATGGTCCTTGACCCGCGGGGTTGTAGGCATATTTACTACCACTAACAGCTGGATAGTCAGTCAATGAAGTCAAACTCACTGTGGGATCGTTCGATAAACTCAGGTTAGCGCGATACAGGTTGAGAATAGCAACGATAGGCTCTTTGAATTTAATCGGCTGCGCCACATCAGAAACACCTAGGGCTTCTTCATCTAATAAAGTGGCTTTGACAACCGCTTTGATGTCTCCACGTACTCCTTTGCCATTATCAATAAATGCCCCAGCGACCCTTTCAACATAGGCGGGAGAAGGATTCGATGTGACTAACCTCTGGATCATGTGCTTGGCAAAAAAAACAGGCGTGTTGGAATGCTCAAACAGTATATCCAGCATCTGACGCATATCTTCTAAGGCGGTTTGCTCAGCAGCAAACGAATGACCCAACACCTGCTTTCTACCTGTATCGTGGTGGGTGGGCTCTGCTACCATGGGAACGGTATGGTTTGCGCCCATTCGCCAACCTGTAAATACACGGGCAACATTTAGGATATCTTTTTGAGTGTAGGTTGGGATGGTGTTCCCCTCGCTATCTCTCTGTAGTGTGCCATCCGAGTTCAGCTCATATAGACCAATACTAAATAGCTGCATCACTTCACGAGCATAGTTTTCGTCAGGCATAGAGCCCTTCGCCTCATCCATCTTACGACTGTTAACCAGTGTAAGATAAAGCCCCATCGCAGGGTGCAGAGAAACCGTTTCGAGCAGATCTCGATAGTTACCAAATGCCCCCTCAACCAAGGCATCGTAATACGAGATTGCTGCAGCTGGTCGTTTTGCTAACACTCCAAACTGTGAGACCACAAACATCTCACTTAAAGCAAATGCGACTCGCTGACGTAATTGGTCTGGCGCATAAAGGCTTAACTTGAACCATGCGTCATTACGCTCTTCATGTTCCCAATTAGGGGTTAACGGTGAATGGAGCGTTGCTGGCAGTTCAAACTGCGCCTCTATCCAATCTAATGGCTGAAGTTGAGTGGCATTTTCTATATCTTCTTGAGTGGGGCCAAAGGTGGACTGTAAAAAAAACCGATGAGCTTGCTGGATATCAACGCCATTACTTGAGAAAGTGAGATTCGCTGATCGGGACTCGGACTTCCCATCACTCAAGGTAAAGGAAACCTTATGTGTCCCCGGAGATAGAAGAGTAATTCTGGCACTGCCATTGCCAGCGATGCTAATCGAAACATCATCCCCGGCTTCAAGCGATGCAAACTGCAAGTTATCCCCATCTGTATCACTCCCGACTGAATTTGGATCGATAGATACTGGTTGTCCGTATTTCAATTGTTGTTGATGGGTATAGTCTCTAGCGACAGGAGACTGGTTGACACCTCTCTGTTCTTGCTCCGATTGATCTAAGCAGCCTTGTAATAACAAAGCACTTAGGCATAGAAAGCAGTGAAGGCTCTTTTTCATATCACGTAACATCACTCTTAACACTTAATATCAATAACTAGTGAAATATGAGCGATAACAGAGAAGGTAGACCGAAAGGAGCGCGATAGCAACGACCTTGATGATTGGGCTTGATGTACTTTGTTGTTCACTCACATTGGTGATAAATATTCCCAGCCTAATTACTGACAAACAACTTAATTAAGTAGAGATATGAAGCGAAATCACTCCAAGTTCAGTAAATAAGATTAACCCTACAGGAATATTCCGAACCATAAGCAATACAACCATGCATAGCTCATAAGAAATATCCCCGCAACAAGAAAATACGTAATATCAGCCGGACTAACCGCCAAGAGTGACAAAGGAAACCCAAAGGCCCAGATACTTGTTTCTGAGTGATAGATTGTGCTACTCTTCGCCTCCATTTTCTGGCCTAAATTTAACCACTTCGGTGTTTTAGTGGGTCAGTGCTATCTTTAGTATGTCAGTCATTAGATACTGACGGTCATCAAGCCAAATATGGAATCGTCCCTATGGGTAAAGGCACTCTCTATATCGTATCTGCACCAAGCGGTGCGGGAAAATCTAGTCTGATTTCGGCCATGCTAGAAACCAACCCAACCTACGCGATGAAAGTGTCGGTATCACATACAACTCGAGGTATGCGTCCAGGTGAGCAAGATGGTGTCCACTATCACTTTGTACAAAAAGAGCTCTTTGAAGAGCTGATTGAAAAAGGTGAGTTTCTAGAATATGCAGAAGTATTCGGGAACTACTACGGCACCTCTCGCGTTTGGATTGAAGACAACCTAAAAAAAGGCATCGATGTTTTTCTAGATATTGACTGGCAAGGTGCTCGTCAGATCCGTGAACAAATGCCATTGGCAAAAAGCCTATTTATCCTGCCACCATCAAACGGTGAACTAGAGCGTCGCCTTAACGCGCGTGGTCAAGACAGCGATGCTGTGATTGCCAAGCGTATGGCAGAAGCGAAGTCTGAAATTTCACATTATAGTGAGTACGACTACGTGATCGTTAATGACGATTTCGACAACGCACTAATGGATTTTAAGGCCATCATTCGCGCAGAAAGATTGAAGCAAGACAAGCAAGCTGATAAATATAAAGGCATGCTGGATGCTCTTTTAGCTGAATAAGTTGTAGTTTCGAGCTTCGAGTTTCGAGTTTCGAGTTTCGAGCTTCGAGCTTCGAGCTTCGAGCTTCGAAAAGATAATAGTTCTATTAACCAATAGGCGAGAGTTTCTACAAACCAGTGGCTCGTAACTAGTGACTAGCATCTAAGCCACTCTACCTGTATAATTTCTCGTCATTCAAAATTTAAGTTAACTAATTTGGAGTTCTCATGGCACGCGTAACTGTTCAAGACGCTGTTGAAAAAGTAGGCAACCGTTTCGACCTAGTTCTAATTGCGGCACGCCGCGCTCGTCAAATGCAAACTGGTGGCAAAGATTCACTAGTGCCAGAAGAGAATGATAAGCAAACGGTTATCGCTCTGCGCGAGATCGAAGAAGGTCTTATCACTAAAGAGATCCTTGATGCACGTGAGCGTCAAGAGCAGCAAGAGCAAGAAGCCGCTGAACTAGCCGCTGTTAGCAGCATCGCTCACAGCCGTTAATTAACGCTTCTCTATAACAACTATCTTCCGGGCCTAAAGTTTGTATCTATTCGATAGCCTTAAAGACGTTGCCCAAGAATACCTAACAGAGCCTCAAATTGAGGCTCTGCGTCAATCTTATGTGGTAGCGAAAGACGCCCATGAAGGGCAAACCCGCTCTAGCGGTGAACCATATATCATCCACCCTGTTGCTGTTGCTCGTATTCTGGGTGAAATGCGCCTAGACATCGAGACGCTACAAGCCGCTCTGCTGCATGATGTCATTGAAGACACTGAAGTCACCAAAGAAGAGTTAGAGTCTCAATTTGGTACTACGGTTGCGGAGCTCGTGGATGGCGTTTCTAAGCTTGATAAGCTCAAGTTTCGCGATCGCAAGGAAGCTCAGGCTGAAAACTTCCGCAAGATGGTGCTTGCCATGGTGCAAGACATTCGCGTTATTCTCATCAAACTCGCTGACCGCACACACAATATGCGCACTTTGGGCGCACTTCGCCCAGACAAAAAGCGCCGCATCGCTCGTGAAACTCTAGAAATCTACTCACCTCTGGCACACCGCCTTGGTATCCACAACATCAAAACTGAACTCGAAGAACTTGGTTTTGAAGCCCTCTACCCTAATCGCTATCGCGTACTAAAAGAGGTAGTAAAATCGGCTCGTGGTAACCGTAAAGAGATGATTCAGCGCATCCACGATGAGATTGAAGGTCGCCTCGAAGAGGTAGGTCTGAACGCGCGTGTATTTGGTCGAGAGAAAAACCTGTTCTCCATCTACAACAAGATGAAGACCAAAGAACAACGATTCCATACCATTATGGACATCTACGCTTTCCGTGTTGTCGTTGAAGATGCAGATACCTGCTACCGAGTGCTAGGTCAGGTACACAGTCTTTACAAGCCACGTCCAGGGCGTATGAAAGACTACATCGCTGTACCAAAGGCTAATGGCTACCAATCCATTCACACATCAATGGTTGGCCCTCATGGGGTACCCGTAGAAGTGCAGATCCGTACTGACGATATGGACCAGATGGCGGATAAAGGAGTCGCTGCGCACTGGTCTTACAAAGGCAATGGTGAACGTACTGGCACAACCGCACAGGTCAAAGCACAACGATGGATGCAAAGCCTATTAGAACTCCAGCAAAGTGCGGGTAACTCTTTCGAATTTATCGAAAATGTAAAATCAGACCTTTTCCCTGACGAGATTTACGTCTTTACACCGAAAGGCCGTATTGTCGAACTTCCTGCCGGCGCAACTGCGGTAGACTTTGCTTATGCTGTACACACTGATGTGGGTAATACTTGTGTTGGTGCACGTGTCGATCGCAATCCATACCCGCTTAGTAAATCGCTGAAAAACGGTCAAACGATTGAAATCATTAGCGCTCCAGGTGCTCGTCCGAATGCTGCATGGCTAAACTATGTGGTAACTTCTCGCGCAAGAACTAAGATCCGTCAGGCTCTAAAAACCATGCGCCGTGAAGAGTCGATTACGCTTGGTCGTCGTTTACTAAACCACGCTCTTGGTGAACGCTCTCTATCGGATGTAAGCGAAGAGAACATCGCTCATGTTCTCGGTGACCTAAAAATCGCAACAATTGAAGATTTACTTGCTGATATTGGTCTGGGTGAACTGATGAGTATCGTTATTGCCCGTCGACTGTTAGGCGATGCCGATGAACTTACTGAAGTTGATAATGGTAATAATGGCAACAAGAAAAAGCTGCCAATCCGTGGCGCTGAAGGCATCTTGCTCACCTTTGCCAACTGTTGTCACCCTATCCCAGATGATCATATTATTGCTCACGTATCACCTGGTCGCGGCCTCGTGGTTCACCGTGAAATGTGTCCTAACGTACGTGGATATCAAAAAGAGCCAGACAAGTACATGGCTGTTGAGTGGTCGAAAGATTACGATAAAGAGTTCATTACGGAAGTGACGGTAGACGTACAAAATCGTCAAGGCGCATTGGCAGAGCTGACCAACGTTATCTCTAAGACCGGCTCAAACATTCATGGTCTGTCGACCGAAGAACGAGATGGTCGCTTGTATACAGTCACGGTATTGCTCACGACCAAAGATCGCGTCCATCTTGCAGGAATTATGCGTAAGATAAAAGCGATGCCGCAGACGCTTAAAGTTCGTCGACGTAAGAACTAAGACTCCGATTTGATTATCCACTGCCCTTGAAATCACCGTTTCAAGGGCTTTTGTTTTGTATAAGATTATGAATTTAGAACGCTACAACCGCATCCAACAAGTACTTAAAGCTCGTCAGTCTGACCTGACTCTGTGCCTTGAAGAAGTCCATAAGCCCAATAACGTCTCAGCGATTATTCGAACCGCAGATGCGACGGGCATTCATAAGATACATGCTGTCTGGCCAAACAAAATGCGAACACTTAGCCATACTTCAGCAGGTGCACGTAACTGGGTAGATGTCGAAACCCATGATTCAATCGAGCAAGCAATCAGCAAGCTTAAATCTCAAGGAATGCAGGTTCTGGTGACCAATCTGTCCGAATCAGCGGTCGACTTCCGTGACATTGATTACACCAAGCCAACCGCTATCATTCTGGGCAGTGAGAAAGTAGGTGCTTCTGAGCAAGCTAAGAAAATGGCCGACCAAGACATCATCATCCCTATGGTTGGTATGGTTCAGTCACTCAACGTATCTGTCGCTAGTGCCGTGATTCTCTATGAAGCACAACGCCAACGCCAAGCAGCGGGTATGTATGGCAATGAAATCAGTTCCGTTCCTGAAGAAACCATCAACCGCCTGCTGTTTGAACGCGGCCACCCTGTGCTCGCGAAAGTAGCCAAACGAAAGAAATTGCCTTACCCACCTCTTGATGACCAAGGGCAAATTGTCGCAGATGACGAGTGGTGGAAGGAAATGCAGAAGAAGTAGCGAGTAGCGAGTAGCGAGTAGCGAGTAGCGAGTAGCGAGTAGCGAGAAAACCTTGGGAGGGTTGACATTGCATGTCAGCCCTTTTCCTTTAAATTCATATAATTAGACTAAAGGATTAGCCAGCGCTGCCTGCAATTTTCGACTCACTCACCACAAGCTCCTTTCGAAGGACGAAGTCCGATCTCGATTCTCGGAGCGAAGCGTTCTAGATTCTCTCAGGGCGCAGCCCGATCTTCGCCCTTCATTTTTTCCTGTACAAAAACACAGTCCAATGGTTAACTATTAATGCTGATAGCCTTACTAACCGATTGAATAACTTAGCGAGCTTAGTTATGTCCCAACTCTTATCTGCCATTCCCCTGACTTCACTGACTGGTGTCGGTGCCAAAGTCGCAGAAAAGCTTGCTAAAATAGGGCTCAACTCCGTCCAAGATCTGCTTTTTCATTTACCTTTGCGTTATGAAGATCGCACCCGGATCTATCCCATCGTTAAATTGCATGCAGGCCTATGGGCAGCAGTGCAAGGAACCGTGATGAGTGTTGATACACTGTTTGGGAAACGGAAAATGTTAACGGTCAAAATAAGTGATGGAAACGGCACAATCACCCTGCGCTTCTTTAATTTCACTGCGGCGATGAAGAACAACTTTAGCCAAGGCAAGATGGTTCACGCCTATGGAGAAATTAAGCGTGGAGGTTACGGTCTAGAGATTGTTCACCCAGACTACAAATTCTATGCACCCAATCAAACGGCTGAAGTTGAGCAGACTCTGACCCCTGTCTACCCGACTACAGATGGCCTTAGACAAATCACACTACGTAACCTAGCGGATCAGGCGTTAGAGCTACTCGATAAAAGCGCCGTTCAAGAGCTGCTTCCTAGCGGACTCTATGACCATCAAACAACGCTAGCTCAAGCACTTCACACCATTCATCGACCACCTCCAAGTATCGATCTGGAGCAATTTGACCAAGGTAAACACCCTGCACAAATTCGCCTCATTATGGAAGAGTTATTGGCACAGAATCTCTCTATGCTATCTGTGCGTAGTAAAGGACAGCAGGATGCGGCACTACCTTTACCTGCCAGCAATAAGTTCAAACAGCAATTGCTTGATCAACTGCCTTTTTCACCCACCAATGCTCAAACACGTGTCGTACAAGAAATAGAACAGGACTTAGAAAAAGCACACCCAATGATGCGCTTGGTACAGGGAGATGTCGGGTCAGGTAAAACTTTAGTTGCTGCCCTTGCCGCATTACGCGCACTTGAGCACGGTTATCAGGTTGCGCTAATGGCACCAACCGAACTGCTCGCGGAGCAACACGCGCTCAATTTTGCCAACTGGCTGGAACCGATGGGCATAAAAGTCGGCTGGCTAGCAGGAAAACTAAAAGGCAAAGCCAAAGAAACTGAACTGGCTAAGATCGCCAGTGGAGAAGCACAAATGGTCGTGGGTACCCACGCTCTGTTTCAAGAACATGTGGCATTTGATCACTTAGCGCTTGTGATTATTGATGAGCAACACCGTTTTGGTGTTCACCAGAGGCTTGAACTGCGTGAAAAAGGCGCCAAGCAAGGCGCCTATCCGCATCAGTTGATTATGACGGCTACACCTATTCCACGTACTTTAGCCATGACCGCTTATGCGGATCTAGAAACATCAGTTATCGATGAACTGCCTCCAGGTAGAACGCCGATTCAGACCGTAGCGATACCCGATACGAAACGCGATGACATCGTTAATCGTGTACGAAACGCCTGCCTCAATGAAGGCAAACAAGCATACTGGGTCTGTACCCTGATTGATGAATCTGAGGTCCTTGAAGCACAAGCGGCCGCGGACACCGCGGAAGAGCTACAACGAAAGCTACCTGACGTAAAAATTGGCTTGGTACATGGACGAATGAAACCGGCAGAAAAACAAGCTGTGATGCAGGATTTTAAAGACAATAAGCTCCATCTGTTAGTGGCAACCACAGTCATTGAAGTTGGTGTAGATGTGCCAAACTCAAGCTTGATGATTATCGAAAACCCAGAACGCCTAGGTTTGGCCCAACTTCACCAGTTGAGAGGCCGTGTTGGACGTGGTAGCGTCGCAAGCCACTGTGTTCTGCTCTATCACTCACCACTATCGAAAACCGCTCAAAAACGCTTAGGTGTGCTTAGAGAAAGCAACGATGGGTTTGTGATTGCACAAAAAGATCTGGAAATACGCGGTCCAGGCGAGTTACTCGGGACCAAACAGACAGGAATGGCGAATTTCAAAATTGCCGATTTGGTACGAGATCAACGCTTAATCCCCGAAGTTCAGCGTATCGCACGCCATATTCATGACAACTATCCCGACAATGCCGCCGCAATCATAGAACGCTGGTTAGGAGAGAGGGATGTGTATTCGAAGGCGTAAGAGAAGAGCTAAGAGCTACGAGCTACGGGCTACGAGCTACGGGCTACGAGCTACGAGCTACGAGCTACGAGCTACGAGAAGCTATCGTAGAGAGTAATCATATCAAGCTCTCCTTCTCGAAGCTCGCGGCTAGAAGCTTGAAACTAGCCTTTAACTTGCAAAATCTCATCCCACGGTAGGCTCTCATCACCTAGCACGATAAAATTCGGGTTCTCTAATGTATCTCGTTCGTTGTATGACAAGGGTTCAAGGAGCGTACTTAAAATTCTTCCCCCCGCTTCCTCAACAATACACTGAGTGGCCGCTGTATCCCATTCACCCGTCGGACCTAGACGCAAATAACAATCCACAGCCCCTTCAGCAACTAAACATGCTTTAAGCGCAGCTGAGCCAAGAGGAATCAAATCATAGTTCCAACTACTGCTCATTCGATTGGTAATACGGTTAATATCCTGACGGCGACTAATCGCGATCGCAATTGGACTTGCCTTCCCGTCATGTTGATGAGCCTTAATACGCACACTTTCGCTAAGCTCCGGGATCTTCCACGCGCCTTTGCCTTGATAGGCGTAATAAGTGACACCTGAGACAGGGCCATAAACCACTCCCATTACGGGCTTATGGTTCTCCACCAGCGCAATAATGGTCGCAAAGTCTCCACTACGGGCAATAAACTCTTGTGTACCATCGAGTGGATCCACTAACCAATAGCAATTCCACTGTGAACGCTTCTCCAGACTAATATCTGCCGCCTCTTCTGATAACACTGGGATATCAGGGGTAAGATCAGACAGTTTCTCTACAATCAGCTTATGTGCGGCGATATCTGCGCTGGTAACAGGCGTCTCGTCACTCTTGGTGTACTCTTCGTACTCTTTTTTCTCATAAATATCGAGAATCAATTGCCCTGCTGAACGAGCAATCTCTATCACTGCAGGTAAATGATGCGAATAGTCTTCAGTTATTGGCATAAAAAATCCTTAGCGCTCTACGTATCTGCTTCCCTGTTGTCTAAATTGAGGGGGCGTTGATTATGGTTTTAGTCTTTGTAGAGCCAGCAACAACGCAGTAATACTCCGCGCTTCACTAAAATCGAGGTGCGTTAGCAACTCTTCAGCTTGTGCTAAAGGCCAACGAACCACTTCTAACGGTTCAGGTTCATCACCTTCCAATTGCTCTGAGTATAGATCCTCTGCAATGAATAGGGTCATTTTGCTGGAGAAATAGGATGGGGCAAGCACCACCTCTTTTAAAGGAGTAAGTTTGTGAGCACCAAAACCTATTTCTTCTTTCAATTCACGCACAGCCGCTTGTTGCGGTGATTCGCCAGCATCAATCAGTCCTTTCGGAAAGCCAAGCTCATAACGCTCAGTACCTGCGGCATACTCACGAACAAGTAAAATATCCCCTTGCGCCGTCACAGGTACCATCATCACAGCATTGCGACCACTAGGTTTCATTCGTTCATAAGTGCGCGTTTCACCGTTACTAAAGCGGAGATCTAACGCTTCAATTGCGAATAATCGTGATTGCGCGACCGTATTCTTGGCCAGAATTTCTGGTGGAGTCCTTTTAGCCACAAGCTTGCTCCTATGCAAAAATTGAAGTTCTTAATATATGAGAAATTAGTCCGCTTTGAAAACAAAAAAAAGGGTCAGCTCAACGGCCAACCCTATGTATTTCATTCGGTTTAAATAACGTAATTAGTAGTAAGAATGCTCACCACGATCGTGTTCCGTTGCATCACGTACGGCAGACAATTCACCTTCAAACTGTTGTAGCAGTTCTTTCTCGATGCCTTCTTTAAGTGTTACGTCAACCATTGAACAACCATTACACCCACCGCCAAACGCAACAATTGCAATGCCATCTTCGGTGATCTCAACAAGATTTACGTGACCGCCGTGGCCAGCAAGCTGTGGGTTCACTTGTGTCTGAATGACATACTCGACACGCTCAACGAGCGGTGCATCATCAGAGACTTTGCGCATTTTAGCATTAGGCGCTTTAAGAGTAAGTTGTGAGCCCATTTTGTCGGTGACAAAATCGATCTCTGCATCTTCTAGAAATGGAAGACTTAACTCATCGACATAAGCAGAGAAAGCGTCAAAAGCTAGCTCAGTATCCGTAGCTTCAACGGCTTCAGGTGGGCAGTAAGAAACACCACACTCTGCATTCTGGGTTCCAGGGTTAACAACGAATACACGAATATTAGTGCCGTCAGGTTGCTGTTCCAATAGGTTAGCAAAGTGTTTTTGGGCAGTTTCAGTAATAGTAATTGTATTTGACACGACGAATACCTGAGTAATTTTGTAGGCTATTAGTTGACCATTCTACTCCTGAAAGCTGAGAGATCTAGCGTTTTAGTTAAATTCAGCTAACTTGCGGGTTCAGGAGTCCGACAGATGCAGTAAATATCAACGGTTTTTACTCCGGCTTCAAGCAGTAGTTTGCATAAATGATACACCGTACTACCTGTGGTGAGAACATCATCAACAATTGCCACATGTTGCGTGAGGGCTTGTTGACCTTGCAAAGCAAACGCATTGAGTAAGTTCTCTTTTCGTTCAACTCTACTTAATCCTGCTTGCGGTGGTGTTGCTCTTAATCGCCTAAAAAGAGGTTGATAAGATACGTTGAGTTTGCGGGCTATCGCCTGCGCCAGCAAATCACTTTGGTTGTAGCCGCGCACCCAATAACGTCGCCAGTGCATCGGCACACTGGTCACTAGTTGTGCTGGTTGTTCAATTCTTGCCGCCAGCATAGAAGACAATTGACCACTCAACCAAAATTGCCCTCGGTACTTATAGCGATAAACGTAATTGGATAGGGGAAACTGGTAATCTCCGACGCAATAGACTCGTTGCCAAATGGGTGGATGCTTGAGGCACTCACCACAAGCTAACGCCTCGGTAACCATAGGCAAACCACAACGCAGACAACGTGGTAAAGGCTCAAAATATTGGCTGCAATGTCGGCAGACACCTTTAATCTCTGTCGTCGAGTCCACTTCCAGCGAGCATATACCACAATACACAGGTAACAGGTCCGCGATGTATTTTCCTACCCTTTGCGCTAACATACCCCAACTCCAAACAACGATGACATTCTAATTGTGGCGATAGAGTAAGGATTTTAGGGATGGAAAAAGTGGCAGAGACTGAGAGCAAAACCGAAGCTTTATATTGGCACAGTTGTGGCGAAGGAGCGGATATCGTCCTCATTCATGGCTGGGGAATGAATGGCGCAGTTTGGCAACAAACCGTGACTGAACTCAGCAAGCATTATCGCGTGCACGTCGTTGACCTACCAGGGTTTGGCCATAGCCACCAATCCAGCTTCATCAACATGGACGATCTTGCCCAGCAAGTGCTTGCTAGCGCGCCACAACAAGCGACTTGGATCGGCTGGTCACTAGGTGGCCTCCTGGCAACACATATTGCGCTAAACCACCCCCTACGAGTCACCAAACTGATCACTGTCGCAAGCTCACCGAAATTTGCCGCTGAGCGTCCTTGGCGAGGTATTCAACCAAACGTTCTGAGCGCCTTTACTGAACAGTTGGTCGAGGATTTTCAACTTACTATTGAGCGATTTATGGCATTGCAGGCAATGGGCAGTCCATCTGCAAGACAAGACGTAAAGCAGCTTAAAAAAGCCGTGTTATCGCGCCCTACTCCCAACCCAGATGCGCTGCTGGCTGGGCTCAAGCTCTTAGCGGACATTGACTACCGAGCGGAACTAGAACGACTGACCATTCCCGTACTTCGCCTATATGGGCGGCTAGATGGATTAGTTCCAATCAAAGTCGCCAGTGACGTGGAACGCTTAATGCCACACAGCGACCAATATGTCTTTTCTGACTCCTCTCACGCCCCTTTTATGACCGAGTTGGGCAACTTCTGCCAGCAAGTGCTGCTTTTTGTTTCTCAAGACACCCAAAAATAGGGTTTGTGCAACAAATTGTAAACGTCGCTAAACATCTGACAAAATTGGTCGATAAATAGACTAACCGAACGGAGTAACAACTCTCTAGGTTGGGCGTGAGGAGATAAAATATGCTCGTATCACCTACGAACGTAAGTGTTCCACTCATCGCCCCATCGGTTAATGTGCAAACGGAACAAGCGGCACGCGACAACAAAGTTCGCGAACCTGTTGCTCCTACGATTGCATTGACCAAGAGCAACGCAGAACGAAAGGTAACAGCGGACGATAAACGGCGAAAGCAATCATCATGGGATCCTTCTGAGCACCCAAGCTATGAGGCGGAACAAAGTGGTGAAGCAATTTCGCTCTATCAGGAAGAGCCCAAGGACACACTCGAAAGGCTATTTCAGTTGCTGGCGCTAGACAGTTACAGCGAACATCAAGGTAAAGGCTACGCCATGCGTTTTCGCTTGCCGAAACGCATAATCGATGCGGCGATAACAGAAGGGAAAATGGCTAAACGTAGAACCGTAATTAAATTCCATTACGGCGATTCGGTTGCTCCCAATACACCTTCTGATGTAATTGCGGTGTTGTAGTACTCAATCGAGGTTTACTTCGATTAAGTAATGCCGAAAAAATCCCCGCCAGTATCTCTACTGCGGGGATTTGCTTTTTCTCTTACTTGCGGTGACTCAATTAGCGTTTGGCTTTGGCAAAGGCTGCGGCAAACGCACCACCCATCGCATTGTTCTGTGACTCATCACGGCGACTTTGGCTACCCTGTGTCTGGCGCTGCTGCCCACGCGGCGACGCAGAACGCTGAGCTCGATTGTCTTGTCCCGGCTCATCATTGAGACGCATAGAAAGCGCGATTCGTTTGCGTTGTACATCGACTTCCATGACCTTCACTTTAACAATATCACCGGCCTTGACCACTTCACGCGGGTCAGAGACAAAACGGTCAGTTAAAGCAGAAATATGAACCAAACCATCTTGATGAACACCGATATCGACAAAGGCACCAAAGTTAGCCACGTTGGAAACCACGCCTTCCAAAACCATTCCAATCTCTAAGTCGGATACCTCATTAACGCCATCAGCAAAGGTCGCCGTCTTAAACTCTGGACGAGGGTCACGACCTGGCTTATCAAGCTCTTTAATGATGTCAGTAACCGTTGGCACACCAAAGTTTTCATCGGTGTAATCCACCGCATGCAGACCACGTAGGAACTGAGTGTCACCAATCAGAGCTTTGATATCTTTTTGGTTTTTCTCTGCAATGGCTTTAACGACTGGATACGCTTCTGGGTGAACCGAAGAGGCATCAAGCGGGTTCTTACCATCCATAATACGCAAGAAACCAGCACACTGTTCAAAGGCTTTAGGCCCTAAACGTGCCACTTTTTTAAGGGTCGAGCGCGCTTCAAAACGGCCATTCGCATCACGATAATCAACGATGTTTTGTGCAATAGTGCTTGATAGACCCGCAACTCGAGTAAGAAGTGCCGGCGATGCCGTATTGACATCAACACCCACCGCGTTCACACAGTCTTCAACTACCGCATCAAGTCGTTTAGCCAGCATCGACTGACTCACATCATGCTGATACTGACCAACACCTATAGATTTAGGATCGATTTTCACTAACTCAGCAAGCGGGTCTTGCAGACGACGGGCGATAGACACCGCGCCCCGCAATGAAACATCAAGATTAGGGAATTCATTCGCCGCCAACTCAGATGCAGAGTAAACCGAAGCGCCCGCTTCGCTGACCATGACCTTCTGGACTTTAAGATTGCCACGCTTAATAAGATCAGCCACGAAACTGTCCGTTTCACGTGAAGCAGTACCATTGCCAATCGCAATCAAGTCAACATTGTATTTACGTACCAAAGCAGCAACAATTTGCGCCGATTTATCGTACTGTTTTTGCGGAGGATGAGGATAAATCGTTTCTGTCGCCAAGACTTTACCAGTCGAGTCTACAACCGCAATTTTGGAGCCAGTACGTAAGCCAGGGTCAAGGCCCAATGTCGCACGAGGACCAGCCGGAGCCGCCATTAACAAGTCTTTGAGATTAGTAGCAAACACTTCGATGGCTTCAATCTCTGCGCGCTCTTTCATCGCGCCCATTAACTCGGTTTCCATATGCATAGACACCTTGATGCGCCATGCCCAACTGATCACCTGTTTACGCCAAGCATCAGCTGGAGCGCTACTTAATGAAATACCATAGTGGTCACTAATAATCGTCTCACAATACGATTGACGGACACCTTCATCTTGCGCCGGGTCTGCGTTCATCGCCAAGGTTAAGAAGCCTTCGTTGCGGCCGCGCAACATCGCCAATGCACGATGCGAAGGGACTTTGTTTAGGGCTTCATTGTGCTCAAAGTAGTCTTTAAACTTCTCACCTTCTTGCTCTTTTCCTGCGACAACACGAGATACCAACTCAGCATTGCGGTTAAGGTGGTGACGAATTTTTTCTAGCAAGTTCGCATCTTCTGCAATGCGTTCCATCACGATCGCACGAGCGCCATCCAACGCAGCTTTAGTATCCTCAATGCCGTTCTCGGCAGAGATGTAACCCGCCGCCTCAACTTCGGGATCGGTTTGCGGCTCATTCCACAGTTTATCGGCTAGCGGCTCAAGTCCCGCTTCAATCGCAATCTGTCCCTTAGTGCGACGTTTTGGTTTGTACGGCAGGTAAAGATCTTCTAGGCGAGTTTTACTATCTGCCTGATGTATTTCAGCTTCTAGCTCAGGCGTCATTTTTCCCTGTTCCTGAATCGACTTCAGGATAGTTTGGCGACGTTCGTCTAGCTCACGCAAATAGGATAAGCGACTATCTAGATTTCGCAGCTGAGTATCATCTAAACCACCCGTCACCTCTTTACGATAACGCGCGATAAACGGAACGGTATTACCATCATCAATCAGGTTAACAGCCGCAGTGACTTGCTCAGGGCGAACATTGAGTTCCTGAGCAATCAAATTACAGATAGCTTGGCTCATCCGTTGAATCTCTTTTCTAAGTTAAACGTCTAATATATTGGGGTAACAAAGGTAAAAACCAACACTTTTTGCTACCGCTAGCAAGGTTACGCAATAGTTAGAACGATAGGTTGGCAATTGTGTGAAAGTTATGTCAGAACTATTGCTATCATTCGAACTAAAATTTGAAAATTGGAACTAACTTCGTTCAAGTCTTTGAACGAACAATGAATATATGGAACCACTATGAAAAAAATCTTGCTGGCCTTTTCTGTATTATCCGTTTTCTTTTCGTCACTCTCTATCGCGGATAGTAGCTCTCTCAATTCCGCGCTGAGTGCAACCACACAGCATCCTCTTTACACTCTTGAGGATAAATTGGTGCTGGGTCGAGTAGAAAGTGTCTACCTTAGTGATGTAGAGCCGCTAAAAACGATAGCCTTTGCGGGCAAGATTGATACGGGTGCGGATACCACCTCAATGCATGCCACCAATATTCATGTGTCCAGTCGCCATCCAGATTTTAGTCAATTGCGCGATCAAGAGTTAATGAAAGCACTCATTGCTCATCCAGCAATTGATAACGTTCACTATGATAAGTGGCATGCAGGGCTGTTTGCCCCTTATCAAGTCAGCGTGTCTTTCACCATCACTCACCCATACACTGGTGAGGCTATAGAAATTACTAGACCGATTACTCGTGTCAGCGTGATTCGAAACCGAACTCAGAAGCAGCCAATCTTGCGACCAACGGTCACCCTACCTCTAACCATTGCAGATAAAACGGTAATGACGGAGGTAAACTTAACCGACCGAAGCCAATTTTCCTCTCCGATTCTGATTGGCAAAACCTTCCTTAGCAACAACGCATGGGTTCTTGCTGGATATGACTATCTACAACAGCAAAAACAGGCCCAGCTTCTCGGTCGGGCAGAAACGGTCACCATCGCAGGTATCCAACAAAAGATTAGCTACTCACTCCATAGTAACTACAGCGTTTTGCATGCCAAAGACGTCAACGTAGACTCGAAGACTCAACGGGTGACTTTCACAATTGAAAACCGCCAAGGCGAGAAAAAAGCGCTGACGCTACCTGTCATTAGGCAATTCAGTGTCGGTGGCAAACCGCGTCCAATGGTGTTTGTACCAATAGATACTCCCAATCAACCGACTCAATACTGGCTGGTCTATTTGAGTGACCGAAGTCAATATGGATCTCAACTGCGATTAGGCAAAGAGACGTTGAATCGACACTTTATGGTTGATACCAAACAAAAATCCTTACTGTCTGGCAGCCCTAAGTTCTTCAACCATCGCTCTAAGGCAATGCAAGTTTCAGGCAGCGAATCTATCGATTTAGATGGTGTTATCTTAGAAGCTCAACCATCTTTGACGGTCAAAACACCGCTACTCAAAGTCAGCAGTTTCGAGATGTTCGATAAGAATGGCAAAGACTGGGTGACCTACTATCTGACCAACCATGAAGGGGAAGCCAAGCAGTTTTCAAAGCCTATCAACAAAAAACTCAAGGTCGGCGACTCTATTCGCCCGGTGGTATTCGGTACCTTCATGCTCTACGGAGAACCGGTGGAACTTCCTTATGCGATAGACGTGTTAGATGAAAATGAGTCAGAAGATTACTTTGTCATCGGCCAGAAAATGTCAAAAGATGGTGTCCTCATCAATACGCGCAGTGAACACCTACTTGATGTTTATCCACTGTTTAAAGCCGGGCATATTGAGGAGGCTTTAGTCGAAGGTATGAGTATCCCTGTGAAGTTAGACACTGGAGCCGACGTCAGCTCCATCAATGCGCAAAACATCAAGTTGTTTAAACGCAATGGTCAGCAAATGGTGAGCTTTACCTATGAAAACGATCAGGGTGTCAAACAGGATTTCACTCGTAAAGTGGTCGATAACATGACGATTACAGCCAAAAAGGGCGAAGAGGCGACAACACGGCCTGTTGTCGAAATGCATGTATCGCTTGGCCATCTTGAGAAAAACATTCGCGTCAATTTACAGGATCGGAGTCGTTTCCATTACAGCATGATTTTGGGTAAGAACTTCCTCAAGTATGGGGCCGTAGTTGCCAGCGAAAGTAACTATCTCATCAGCCCATCACCTGAATAACAATAACAACGACAAAGTCCCACCATATGTGGGACTTTGTTTATAAAGAAGAGCAACACTGGTTACCTGCATCACATCTGAACGCTTATTTTTCTGTCGTAACTGCCAGCCTCTAGATCGACCTTGAACGTATTATGCTTACTGGACTACAGTCGCCATCACCTTGCCACTGTATCATTACCTAAATATAGCTTTTATATATTTGATAAATGGTAAAAACTACAACTCCAATAGTACATATCACCATAGTCCATCGATGAGAATAATAGGAACTCATAACAGAATCATGCTCTTCTGAGTCTACATTATTTATTGTCCCATACCTCATCATCCCTTTCCCTTTGCAATAAAGACGGAGACCTAATCCAGAACAAAGAAAAGTAATCATCCAACCGACAGCAATATTTAATACATGCTCACGAAAAAACAGTACGCCTAAAATAAAACAAAAATAAATATTCCATCAGAGATGTTTATGTACAGCCATGTTCGTTTTTTAATGATCACGACTAAGAACCTCGCCAGCAAAGTAACTAATGATATTTCCGCTTTATAGACTTCACTTTACAGCGTTTCTGGATCCATCAGTGAATGAACTAGAAGAATATGTTGGGGTAGCTTTATGATGGGGCAGCAGAAAATGCTTTGACCTAAAATATAACTTCATAAGATCTTTAACTCAATGGCAATAATACTAATCAAAAAATGTTTTGGTACAACTGATAAAGAGTAAATATAACAGCTACTATTGTAGAACCTATCATTGTGTCACGATGTGCACGGTATGACTCCATAATAGTATCTGTATCGTTTTCATCTACGTTGTTTATTGTACCGTACCTCATCATTCCTTTGCCTTTGCAATAAAGGCGAAGTCCTAACCCAGAACAGAGAAAAGTAGCAAGCCAAATACCCATTACCCCAAAAACGCTATCCCAAAAAAACAGTACGCCCAAAATAAAACAAAAAATAAATATTCCATCAGAGATATTCATGTATCGCCAAACTTTTTTTTTATTTATCATCACTTAAAATATTCCCTGAAAAGTAGCTAACTACACTTTCTGATGTATCTTGAACTCGCTTGGGCAGATTGAGTAACCTCAAACGATATGCTGCTCCTATCCCCACAGCATAAGCCCAAAGCGGATCAAAATCTAAACTAGCAGCAGAATAAACAACATCAGCTTGAATAACTCTTTGCAAAGGGGCTAAGTAAGGATTCGCAATCAGAGCGACACCGATCACCTGCATCACATCCGAACGCTTATCTTGCGTGGCGGCCTCAATATAATCTTGAAAAGCCTCATCTTCCATATCGATATTGGCATTTCTCATTAAACATTCAGGTGTGGCACAACTCGCTTTAAACCGAACATTGAACGATTCATTATTCACGACTAGATTACGTTGATAACTGCTATCTTGATAGAGCTCCGCTGCTTTTTCTGTTCGGCGTGATAACCGATTTTCTTCGAGTTTTCTGAGCGCACCGCCCCCCTCAATGAAACCGTTTTTAATCTGATGGATAAGATCATACCCAACATCATAAGTAATTTTCTCTTGGTTATAACCTTTCAAAATGACATCAAACGCTTCACTGAACTCTTTTACCGCTTGACTGTACACAGAATTTTCCAGCTCCAAGGTTGGAAGAAAAGCTAAAAGTGATGTCGTCGCTTTATAAACTTCACTTTCCAGCGATTTTTTGGATTCATCAGTGGATGAATTAGAAGAGTATTCTGGGGTAGTTTCATGATGGGGAGCAGAAGAACTTGCATTAGTCATAGATGATATAATGTGGTCAGGGCTCAGTGCCGTCCCGTCGCCAAAAGTTAAAGATTGCCCCTGTATGAGGCTGACCTGTACCATCCCATTATCAAGACCAATGAAACTAAAGCGTCCCTCGGGAGTGAGGATCCTGTTGCTCCCCAAAGGGCAATCACACTCAACAATAAAATCGCCTAAAGCCACATATTGCTCTTCAGCTTTGATCTCATGTAGCGTTGTACGGCAAATTTTACCCCATCCTTTTTTGCACTTTTTGCACGTAGCCTTACCACCGACTAAAGCCACTGGCTTTTTATCACAAAAAACCGTAGATGCCCCTTCCACAATCTCACCTCCTGTTGTGGTGGGATCACCTAATACCGCTAATGACAACTTTTTCGCCATACAATGAATACCCCTTCATTTGCAGTGGTTATATATTGTGCATCATAAGCAATGGGTTTTCTATCGACAAACCGAAAGACGGAACTCTGAACGAAAGACTCATAAAACCAGATAAGAAAACGAATCCTATGCCTTATCCAAAATCATATATATGCAGGTTTGCAGAGAGATTGAACTGGGGTACTGATAGCAAAAACAATACACATCTCTCACTGCGGAGATCCTCCCTACCCTAGAGAATTCCGCTTACCTCAAGTAAACGGCATTACACCATATGAGGAACTGCTATGTGAATCATTCTGTATCCTAGTCAGCTGAGCAGCGAATTTGATTAATAAACCACTCTGTATAGCTTTGATTTATCCATCGCGTCGATTAAGCTCTCAGAATCGGAGCAAAGCGTACTGGATGACATCATTTCTAGTGCGTTTTTGCGCCGACATCAGTTGGTGCCGGAAAAATTGCAGTATAGTCTCGAGTGATACTCAGAAGTCTTTTTTCCCTGTAGCGACTTTGGATGCAATCAAAAAGACACTACAGAACTTATAGATAACTTGGATTGTAGAAGTGAAAACAAAGCTAATCACCAGAGAAGGTTATAACAAACTCAAAGCAGAACACGATCATTTATGGAATGAAAAGCGCCCAGAAATTACCAAAATCGTTACATGGGCAGCCAGCCTTGGCGATCGCTCTGAAAATGCCGATTACACCTTCAATAAGCGCTTACTTCGTCAAATAGACCGTCGCGTGCGCTTCCTTCGCAAATTTCTACCTGAAGTGACCATTGTTGACTACTCTCCTCAACAAGAAGGAAAGGTATTCTTCGGAGCTTGGGTCGAGATTGAGAATGAAGCCGGAGATGTTAAGACATTCAGAATTGTTGGTCCTGAAGAAATCTATGGAGATGCAAAAGACTACATCTCTATTGATTCACCAATGGCGAGAGCATTGTTGAAAAAGGAAGTGGATGACGAAGTAACGGTTCGTACACCGGAAGGTGACAAAGAATGGTTTATTAACTCAATTAGCTACAACAAACCCTAGTTTTCCTCATAACTACTCAACTTACGGATAAGCTCCTGCCTCTCCTCTTCACTTAGTTTGGCAATCAAGCAAGCTAACTTGGCAGAGCTTTCTTCCTCACAAAAGAAATAGTTCAAAGGGACACCTAATTCATCTGCAATGAGCTTAAGAGTTTGTATATCTGGGGTGTGCTTTCCCTTCTCATACTGGTTCATCCTAGGACTCGCTGAGCTTTCTTCCATACCGATACTCACCCCCAAGGCTTTTTGGGAGAGTTTAGCTTCTTGACGCGCTTCTTTGAGGCGCAATGGGATTGGGCTTTGGAATGACACTTACGGCTCATATCTTGACTCTCGAATTAACTAAGATTTTCTTAGTTTTGCTGATTTCTGTATACTAAGCAATCCTTAGTTTTATATGTAGCATTCAAATGAAAAGTCACAAAAAAATTAACTATCTTATGTATAAACTTTTGATTCAGGAGAATCGCGACGGTTTTGAAGTACTAGAAGCCAGAGATGCATTGATGGGTGCATTTGCAGTGTCAACAGATGAAAACGAAGCCCGCAAACAAATTTACCGTCAGTTGAGGTTCTTCGAAAGAAAAGGATGGCTTAAAACTAATGGCAGTGGCCGAAGTAAAAAGTACTTCCAAACAAGCAAGTTCAAAGAGATGTCAGTAAGCCCTAGATTAAAGGCTCCACTGTTGTACTTAGATAATGCTCCTACTATCGAAAACAATTATTGCACACTTGAAACAGAGCTAAAGCAGAATCAAAAAGAGCTTGAAATTCTAATCGCAGAAGAAAATGAATATCTAACGCTTCAAAGCCGTTTCCCTGAACTAAAGGTTCGCTTATCAGTATTGGTTCAAGGGTCAAAGAAACGCCACGTGTCGCTTTTAGGGAGAATAAATGCTTTAAAAGGAGTCCTTGAGTCAATATCAAAAGGCTCATACGGAAAGTCCTTGAGCTAGAATTATATGAATATCATCAATAATTTCTAGTTGAAAACACATGTTTTGTTGTTTAACTACAATGATTTAAATGCGAGAATATGCTCATTGGTTAACATGAACATTTAAGTTATATGGACTCTAAAATAGCAATAATCAGTGACTTACACTGCGGTAGAGGTAGTATTGCCAAGGACTTTAGTATTGGCGAAACTGCGAATGCGGTAATTCCTGATTTTTTTGAGGATTTTGAAGCTTTTGTCACTCGAGAATCAATAGGCGCGGATTATTTGCTGGTGAGTGGAGATATAACACATGAAGCTGACGAGGAAGAGTTTGAACTTGCAGAAAAAAGGATACTCGAATGTGCTAGAGTACTAGGAGTTCCTCTTGAAAAAGTTCTTGTCATTCCAGGCAATCATGATGGCAACTGGGAGCATGAAAGCAAGGCCATTCAACAACAGCAAGACGAACTAACGACTCTCAGACGAAAATATAAGAATTTTCGTTCCCTTTCATTAAGCATCAAGCAGCAGGGCAATGCTACATTTGGAAATTTAACTGAGCCACCTTGGTTCTCAATTCACGAATTAGACCCATTTACTGTAGTCGCAATTAATTCTGCTGCACATGACTCTTCGGAATCAGACGTACATCACGGCTCTGTATGCGCCAAAACCATAGAAGCACTTGGTTCTTGGCTGGAGAGTAACAAAGATAGCTTGAAACACAAATGTATCGTATTTCTGTTACATCATCATCCAGTACAATACCCTGACTATCCATACGAAACAGCCGACTTAAGTATCCTTAACAATTCAGCACAATTGATGAACTTGGCAACAAACTACGATATAGGGTTCATAGTGCATGGTCATAAGCACATCCCCCAAATAAAACTTCACATAGATGAAGTTATGCATCCTGTTAACATCATCTGTGCTGGTAGTTTCTCTTCCAGATTAGATGACCGATGGTTGCAAGGTCAGGGCAATTTTTTTCATATCATTGATGTATCTTTAGAAGATGTAAAACTTCCTAAAGGCAGGCTCATCAGTTGGGCTAGGTACGCTGGACATGGCTGGATTAACTGGCAACAAAAAAAGCTATCTGGTGTAAATCATATAGAAAACTTCGGGAACAGCTTAGGCTTTAAAGAGCTAAAGGAAAGCCTGAGCAATATTCTAAAGAACCTCTTTTCTAGAAAAGATCATGTGAAGTGGGACGAAGTAATCCAAGCAGAGCGTAGCTTTGGTTTTTGTCATTCAAGGCTGATTGAAAAAGTGGTTCAGAGTTTAGAAAAAGAACTAGGGTTCGAAACATACCCAATTAACGATTCAACGTCGTTTGTGTTTATCAAGGTAGGAGTCTGAGCATGTCTGAAAGAAGCAGCATCTTTGAACATTCAAATGCACGATACCTGAACTCCACTCAACTAGCTGATGAATTCATTTGGACCTATTCATTTGATCGTTTGTTATCAAATAAAAATAACATCGTTCTCGGTTCCAGAGGTTCTGGTAAGACAGCTCTAGTGAAGATGTTATCTCATGAATACTTATCTAAATACAATGGTGACAAAGCCAGAGATATCATTAAAAATAACTTGTTGATAGGGACATATGTACCATTAAAAATTGAATGGGTCAAAACACTAGATAAAGACAACGATTATTTCATCTGGAGTTTAAACTTATCTTCATGCAGTAGATTAATTTCAACAATAAAAAGCCTTACAAAAGCTAATATTCCAGATGAAATTGAACGAGTACTTTGTGAGAGAAGTCTATCAAAAAAAATATCTGAAAAGTGGTTCTCAAAGCCTTTAACTCAGCTTACACATATAGAGCAAGAACTAGAAGATATTGAGTTCAAAAAACACTTGGCAATTAATAAGTCCAAACTCGGGATTACTCTCAGCGATGAAGAGTTATCGAATGGAATTGCATTCTCACTACCTTTGTTTGAACCCTTCATTCAAGCAGTTAAGATCATAAATCGAGAATTAAGCATCTCCGATGATTCAAGTTGGGTGTTGTGTATCGATGAGGCTGAATTTTTAACTGAAGAACAACATATTATTTTGAACTCTCAAATGCGCTCATACAAAGAGCTAGTATTTAAGATTACAACAATGCCATATAAGCACCACTCTCTAAATACTGATAGCAGCGCTCCATTAGCTATTGGGCACGATTTTGAGTATCTGTATGTTGATAATCTGGGGCTAGAAAGCTTCTCTAGTGAACAAAAAAAACGAGAACTTTTCAGCTTCGCTGAGTCTTTGCTTCAAAGCCGACTTCGAAGCGCTGGCTACTCTAAAGAGATATCATTAAAAGATATATTTGGGGAATCCGACTTACTTGACAACCCCAAAGAAACTATTGGCTACGACAATTTCATAGCTCTTGCAAGAGAGAACTTTGATGACGTTACTAAAAATAGATTGAACAATTATTTAGAAAAAGGAAATCAGTCTCTTTTGAATTCCTCAATAATAAATAAGACAAGCGGATTATTATTATTAAGAGAAGCGCATAAAGTATTTACTGGAAATTCCTCTCCTAGAATATATTCTGGCTCATCTCTTGTAGCAAAATGCTCTGATGGAAACCCAAGAAGGCTACTGAGGCTATATAACTTTCTTTTAGCGGATAAGCTAAAGAGCAAAGCAAGCCAGGAGCAACTTAAAGTATCACCGAATGAACAAGGAAGAAGGCTTAGAGACTACTCATCAATAGAGCTCGAAAATCTAAACATCGAAAAAAATGGGACTCAAGCTTTTGATATCATAAGTTCAATCGGACGGTATATCAAAGAACAAACACATAATCATAAAATTGCAACGGAAAATATAAGTTCAGTTACATTTGACTATATGGATGATGATGTTTGGGAGCATATAAAAAGTGCTGTTGATTTGGGACTGCTTTATCCAGATCTAACAAAACGAGAGGATGGAAATAAAATGCCTGTAAAATCTGGTGTTTTCTGCTTGGCTTTCTGCCTATCCCCTCACTTTTTCATAATGCCGAGAAAAGGAAAAACTGTTAGTTTATCTAAAATTCTCAAACAGCCAAAATACAAAGGCTTAGTTAACAAGATTGCTCATGCTAAGCAGCTCAATCAGCAAATGAGCTTATTTAGTTCTAATGGTGATGAAAATGAATAACCTCTATGTAGAAGATATTTCAAATGGCGAACTGGCAAGCACAATATATGACATTGCTTTTTTTTCTGCGGGTTATGAAGAGCGATGCTTAGAAGTACCATCAACTGTCCATAACCAACAAGCGAAGAATGTTGTAATACTCGAGTACAACGAACATAAAGAGGACAACACTAGAAAAGATGTAGATCTTTTTTACAGAACATATTGGAGAGAAGCCAAACGAGTAGAAAAATCTCACTCTGATGCATCTGAAATCTACCACGAGATTCTTCGTGCAGTAGCTATCAAACCCAAAGGTGAGGTATTCAGGGTATTAGTAGACTATACATCCATGTCAAGAGTCTGGTACTCATCGATCATTAGCATACTTTTGCAGCATATAGATATAGCTATATGTATAGATTTTACTTACACCAATGGATACTACCAAGATGTAAACCTCAACGTTGAATTGGGAAGCCTAAAAGTAATTCCTGGATGCGAAGGGTCAGCGCTAACAAAAAAAAATACAGCTGCAATTTTTATGCTAGGGTTTGATCGCAATGGTCCGCATAGGCTGTATAACATAATTAATCCAAGCAAGTCTTACGGAGTCTTAGCATCACCAGCAGCATCTCATGAATATGTGGGAAAATGTATCGATGAGAACAGGCTATTTATTGAACATCAACTAGGTGGTGAAAAGAATGTACTCCACTTGCCTATCAACAGTTTATCTATCTGCTATGAGCAACTACTTCAAGTAGTGAATCCTCTGTTAGATGACTACAATGTAACCATTGTACCTTTTGGTCCAAAACCACATATTTTAGCTTCAGTTCTCTGTGGAATGACCAACAAAAATGTAACATGTATGTACTCCGAATACATTCGTAGAAATACTTCAAGAGTTGAATCTCGCGGAGAAGTCACTATTTCTAGGGTACATAAACTAGCTTGAAATAAGTAACACCACATAGAGCATTGGTTCTATGTGGTTACTTTTTCACCCATTGCCAATCACCACTTTTAACTTCATTCGTTGTTTTAGAGTTACCAATCCACTTACCTTCCATTTTTTTTCCCGATTTAACAATCAGATGAAAAGAACCTGAATACCCTAGAGAATCGTTAAGGTCATGCCACTCACCGACAAGCTGGTCACGATCTAGCTTCCCAAATAACACATATGTATCATCTCCAGAGTGGAACTCACTGTAACAATAGCTCCCTAGTTGTCTCATTATCGCCGCGCTCTGACGCGAGCTAT
Source organism: Vibrio sp. TRT 2004 (assembly GCF_050113735.1). NCBI lineage: Bacteria > Pseudomonadati > Pseudomonadota > Gammaproteobacteria > Vibrionales > Vibrionaceae > Vibrio > Vibrio sp. TRT 2004. The sequence goes on from NZ_JBNJOH010000008.1 coordinate 79,544, forward strand.
CTGTGTCGAATGTTGTACTACTTTTAACGAACCAGCTTTGTTGCCATTCCCCTTTTATTTCTGGAGGATTGGAACGAAACAAAGTTCGAACTGGGAGAAAGTGCAGGAACTTAACTGCATAAATAGCCAACTTGAGGTCTAAAAGAAACTTGAGTAAGAGAGCAAATAAAAAGCCGATAGAAGTATTAAGTATCAAGTTTGGGTCGAATTGAAAGCTCATCAGTACACCAAATAGTATGTATAATTAAATTTAACCACACCATATCAGACATTTAGCCATTAATAGTATTAATTTAATTCAACTAAACAAAAGTCTGCGTTCTCACTACGGTCACCAAGACTCGCAGCCCAAGTCACTTTTTTAGTCACCTCAGGGCGCTCTTCCCTCCACAAAAAATCAAGCTCGCGCTTGAGTCGGTCGTAGCCTTCTCGCGTTATTAGGTTTGTTTTCATATTTTTGACGATATTAAATTGAAGTTACGATATACATTAGCTAAAAAGGAAATAAACGTTAACAATTCTTTGCGCCACTAGAGCGTGAACAGTGTTACATTTTAAGCTGCGCAGTGGGTAAGTCTTTCTCTACCCTGTTTTAGTGCGTGCTTATCAAATAGGTGGAACCATTACATGCAAGAAAATCACAAGATCTTAGTTGTTGATGATGATGCACGTCTTCGTGCACTACTAGAGCGTTACTTGTCTGAGCAAGGATTCCAAGTTCGTAGTGTTGCCAATAGCGAGCAAATGGACCGCCTGCTAACTCGTGAAAACTTCCACTTGATGGTTCTCGACCTAATGCTGCCTGGTGAAGATGGCTTATCCATCTGCCGTCGCCTGCGTAATGCGAATAATACGCTACCCATTCTAATGCTGACAGCGAAAGGTGATGAGATCGATCGTATTGTCGGCCTCGAAGTGGGTGCAGATGACTATCTACCAAAACCTTTTAACCCACGAGAACTACTCGCGCGTATCAAGGCGGTTCTTCGTCGACAAACCATTGAGTTACCGGGCGCACCAAGCAGCGAAGAGTCGATCGTTGAGTTTGGTGAATTTCGTCTCAACTTAGGAACTCGTGAAATGTTCCGTGGCGAAGAATCGATGCCCCTAACATCAGGTGAATTCGCTGTACTGAAAGCACTTGTGACGAACGCACGTGAACCAATGTCTCGCGATAAATTGATGAACATGGCTAGAGGTCGTGAATACTCAGCAATGGAACGTTCGATAGACGTACAGATCTCACGTTTGCGCCGTATGCTCGAGGTCGACCCAAGTAAACCTCGTTACATCCAAACCGTTTGGGGATTGGGCTACGTCTTTGTCCCTGACGGTAAAGAAGCCTAACAGTTTCTAGATTTACTAGAGTGCGAGACCCGGTCTCGCACTCTTCGTTTCTACTCCACTAAGGTTGGCGTTATGCGCATTCGCAGCTCATTTACACAATCCATCTTTATCTTTCTTACTCTACTAATCGCAAGTCAGGTCTATTCTTACTACGCCGTGTTCAACTACGCGTTAATGCCTAGCCTGCAACAGTTCAATAAAATCCTCGGCCATGAAATAAACCTAATGCTTGATGACTCGGCAAGCCTCGAGGATGAACTAGCGATGGATGCACCTCTACGCAGACGAGTTTTGGAGCAGCTTGGTGTCACCATCCATGCTGAAGATAGCCCGATTGCTGACGAGTACTACCATGCAGTGTCGATCGACTTGATGAGTGAGGAGATGAGCAATGAACTTGGCTCACCCACAGATGTGCGAATGATGTTGGGTAACGACAGCTATGTGTTATGGATGAAGATCGATTCTCTGCCAGGGTCGCTGTTACGTATTCCCCTCTCCGAACTACAGGAAGAAGACTTCACACCGCTGTTTCGTAACAGCTTGATCATGGCGCTACTTATCGTAGCCGGTGGTTGGTTATTTATTCGTTTACAAAATCGACCACTTATTGCTTTAGAAAAGGCAGCGAAAGTCGTAGGACGAGGGGAGATTCCACCACCACTTCCGGAAAAAGGCGCTTCAGAAATTCGCTCCGTAACACGCGCATTTAATCAGATGTCAAAAGGCATTCAGGCTCTAGAAGAAGATCGCGCTCTATTGATGGCGGGTATCAGCCATGATCTAAGAACCCCTCTAACCCGCATCCGATTAGCGACCGAAATGATGTCACCAGAAGATAGCTATCTTGCAGAAGGCATAATTAGCGACACCGAAGAGTGTAATGAAATCATCAGCCAGTTCATGGACTATCTAAAGCCCGTGAACAAGCAGTCATTTGTCTCTGTCGATTTGAATGAAATTGCTAACGATGTCGCCTCATCAGAAGGTGGGTATGAAGTACAAATTGAAACCGCTTTGGTTCAACCACTTAAAGAGACGCTCGGCAGCCCTATCGCGATTAAACGTGCCGTTAGTAACCTCGTTGTGAATGCGATTCGATATGGAAATGGATGGATAAAGGTCAGCACCGGCATCACCGCAGACAACAAACTGGTTTGGGTCTGTGTTGAAGATAACGGCCCTGGCATTGAACAGAACCAGATTAGCAAACTGTTTGAACCTTTTACTCGCGGTGATACCGCTCGAGGAAGCGAAGGTACTGGACTTGGACTTGCGATAGTCAAACGAATTGTTAGCCAACATAACGGTTCGGTTATCGTTAATAATCGCAGTGGTGGCGGTTTAAGAGTACAAATCAGTTTTCCCGCCAGCAAATAATCAAAAGGGCAGCGTGAATCACGCTGCCCTTATACATTGTTGCTCGATACCTAGCATTTACCATTGCCCTTGATTGTTGAAATGGTATTTACCATCACTATCCGCAGGCTCTGGCAGCCACTTGAGCTGTTGTTGTAACGCTTGAGGGAACTCCGCTAACGGCTTAAACCAAGCACTCAGCTTGTAGCTACTCGCCCCAACCTCAGCACTGAAACCACTTTCAACCTCTTGGCTCTGCTGCTCTCCTTGCACATCAATACGACTCTGCTGACAACTAAATTGTACAATGACCGGCCCGAGATAGAGATCTGCCAGTGGCGTACTCACCACTTGAGTATTCCACACTAAGCTTCCTTGAGCGCTATCGCAATATGGTTGGGCGTAGCGATAGGAGCGAAGATTGACCTCAACCTGACCTTCGAGATCCAACGGTACAGGTAAGCGCGGGATAAACTTAATCATTTCTTCGACGGAAATAGCGGCAATAAGATTTTGCGCATAAAAGCCACTGAAGTCGTAACCAATCACACCTCGACCTTGAAGTGAGAGGTCACTGCCTCTGCCAAAACGAATTTGCGCCTCTAGAGAACCCGCGAGCATCTTAACCAGATTAAACTGCCAGTTGAGTGCCCCATAATTTGTGCCCTGCCATTGAACTTGCTGGGCACTTCCCTGCCATACCGTCCCTTCGATATCAGCTACGCGCAATGCACTGGGTAAAGGCGCATATTGAAGAATGAACTGTGCAGGCATGTGAAACATCGCACTTACGACAAACACGCTACTGATGAATAGACCCGATAGAATGGTTTTCTTCACTCTGTTAACCCCTACCTAACTGCAATCGATTCACTTCGACCACGCCATCTTGAGCGCCTTTATCTACATCCAGAAATACGACCTCAATCCCGTATGTCTCTTGTAAGTAGGCAATCCAGCTAACAAACTGATTGAATGGCATTGGCGCAATCCAAACTTGAAATTGCTCTCCACGAGGCTGGACACGAATAAGCTCAACATTAAAACGTTTAACGCTTGATGAAATGGCCTGGTTAATTGGCATACTCGACACCGTCAGACCGCCCTGTGCTTTTAGCTTGCTGATCTCATCACCCTTGCTTTTAACCCAAGCCAAAAGCTGTTTCTCACTTTGGATACGCATCTGTGCATCATCAGCCCTTTGAGCGATGGGTTGTACGATCCCCCAGTAGACACTTCCAAGGACAGCAAAAAAAACACACACAACCACTAAGCGTTGCTCTCGCTGAGAGATACTTAGCCACCACGTTTGTAAGGACGTCAGTAAATTATTCACTCAATACACCTCACAATGGTTTCAAAATAAATGAGCCATTGACTAGGCTCCCAGAGCGGTTAAGTTGCCCTTGCTCAACCTCGAATCGAGTGGCTAACAACTCTGCAGCTTTCTCAAAGGTTTGAAAGTCTTTACTTTGAGCTTGCACTCTTACCTCATTTCTATTGCTGTCGTACTTAAAGCTCACCAGATCCAAAGAGGGCACTTGGCTCAATATTGGCGGTAAGGTGGCAAGGATGCTTAATATGGAATTATCGCGGCCAGACCCTGACATCAATCGTGCTTGCTGTTCCAATTCACGCTTTAAGTAACTGACTGTCGGTATTTTATTTTTGCCTGGCACCAACTGGCGGAAAATACGCTCACTTTCCGCTCGATACGCTGTGGCTTGCGCTTCATAACGCTGTATCTTCTGTACATTGTCGACCACGATGACAGCGAGCAGCAATACTGCAGCTACAGCTACCTTCTGCCATGTTTTCCAGTAACGACCAAATGAAGACTTAGGCTTAAATCGCCCAGTGAGCAAAGTCAGTTTGCTGGCAACGGCTTGTTCAGCAAGTAACTGCATCACCAACTGAGGCTGAGTCTCTTGCCAATCTTGCTCTTCATCCAATTCCAATTCAGGCAAAGCGGAATAGGCCGTTAACGGCAAACACTCATCCTCACGTTTCACCCAGTCAGACTGCGCCACTAGAGCCAACCACTCGCTGTCAATTGATATCCCTGAATACGTCGATTTCTTCAGTAGCCATTGTCCATCAAGTTCAACAGCGGAAATCCCCTTTGACTCGGGCAAAGCTAATACGTCTGGCAGCACTTTTTGAATCTGACAACCAATCGCTGTCAAACGTTGCAGAATATGTGTTAACCATTCGCTATCAACCGCACACACCTGAGCACGTCCGTTACCTTTATGAAAAATGGTAAAGTGGAGCTGATCAACATCTTGTGCCAGCTCATCTTCCATTACGTACGGCAGCATCGCTTCAAGCTGACGACTGGCACCCGCGGGGATCGCGATATCGTTTAGCACTAAGCTCGAAGCAGAGAGCAAAACGATCGTACGTCGGTTTTCCCCATACGGCGCGATGTCCGCAATAGCATCTTGGTTCGCAAGCTCGCCACTCGCAATCACTTCCTGCTGTGTCACCGACCATACTAACCATTGAACAGCTAAGGTCGGATTATTGCTCAGTCGAACGATCAGAAACTCGTTCACCGATACCTCCGAAGCGACGGCGAATAACCGTCGCAGTTTCTTGATTATTACTAAAGAGCAAGCTTCTAACTCTTACTCGGGAGTCATCAACGACGATCTCCACATCCATTTCAAAATAAGCACTTGTGACGGCAAGGTAACCCTTAGCCTGTTGCAGCACCTTTTCATCAATACCAGAAAAGGCCCCTTCACTAAGCATTTCATCAACCGTCGTCCAGCCATCAAAAGGGCGACTATCAAGGAGTTTTTTTGCCTCACTGGTCGCCAAATGTGGATAGAACAGTGCAGACAGCAACTCTGCTTGATCAGGTTGCAGTGTATTCACATTGAGGCGAAAGTCAGACGTAGGTATTGCACACACATAAGGCAATACCTTGTGCACCACCTCACCAGAAGCCTGATTCACCGCTCTCAGCTCAGAGCTATCTGACAACATACTATTGGCAGTAAGGTAAGCCGGAGAGATAGATTCATAGTAACTGTCTTCGACACCTGCAGAGGAATTGCTGACATCATTACTATCCAAATATTCCCACAACGATTGAGAAATTATCTCTGCCTGATAGCTTTCCACCTCTAGTTCCTCGAGCAAACGCTGAAAGACTTCCACTAAATACGGCGAACGGCTGGAACTAGGCTGGTCAGTGACGGCAGCTAAAGCATTGAGGTTAAAGCAGGCCTGTTTATCAACTAAGCGCCCTTTCAGAGTTCCGTAATCCAATGGATAGGTTTGTTCCTCCAGTGCCCATGGCTGAGAAAGATTGATGGTATCTGAGTCTCTAAAGCTCTGTTTCAACCCTGCTTCAGCCAACGCTTCCGCGCCCACGCTATACCAATAAGCTTGTTGGTAGTTGAGCTGATTGCTCGCGCGCCTAAACTGACCAAACAAACGGTCAGCCATACTCGCAGCGATACTGACCATCACCGCCAAGAGCAACAAAACAATAATCAGAGCCACACCACGCTGCTTACGACCCATCCGCGTTTTGCTCCTCGTCGACCTCTAAAGCACCACCAGCAGTTAGATAGATACGTTCTATTGCTCCGTAATCCTCAAATACCAACTTCACTAGCACAGCTTTCGGCAAGGTATAATTCGTTTCCCAGCGTTCTAACCACTGGTTGCCATCGTAAAAACGTAAATCAAAGGAGTCGACCTTATCAATCAAGGGCATCACTATCCCTTCTTGGCCAACTGGAGTGTCAACGTATCGCCACCACACCCGCTGTAACTCGCCTTCTTTTAATCGATACCCCACTTTGCTCACCTCCCCTCGCGGGAATTGCTGTTGGGGGTTATGCCAGCCAGAGCGCACAAACATTACGCCTTTAGCATCAGAATCAAGTAGGTAATCTTGCCAATGAATCAGCTCTAGAGATGGCTCCTCACCATTGGTGCGCGATTGACGCAGCGCCATTTGGCGAAAATCGTTGTCCATAAAAACTAACGTTCTCTGTAGCGTTTTTAGCCGTTCACTACGTTCAAGTGACAGTTCATTACTGCGCTGAACTTGATTGAGCACCTGATAGGCTCCAATACTCAAACTGGCAAAAATCGCGATAGCGACAAGAACTTCAATTAAGGTGAAACCATGCGAGGAAGACTGACTACTTCGGTACATAGCTTCTTACCGTCACAACGGGTGTTCCTTTCGCACTTGCTGCCACTTTCACGTCAAATGCTTGCAGAAGATCACCCGCTGTAGAAACAGGCTCTACCGACCAAAACCATTCACGTTCAGCTAACATTTCAGTTCCTTTTTGCTTGCTTGGTTTTCGTCCTGATAGCATCACTTTCGCCATCTGATTGTCTGCCACCATGCTCGCAAAAGTTTTCTCTTCCAAGAAGTTGAGCGTATTAATATGCTGGCTAACAGAACGAATCGTCGCTATCGCTGCGGTCGCAAAAATCGCTAATGCCACCAATACTTCCAGCAAGGTAAAACCACGTTTACTCGCCTTCATCACGTTCTCCTGGAGCCAGCAACAGTATCTGTCCACTCTCTTTAACCACTATGTGCCATGCATCACGTTCAGCATCTTTCTGCTGCGGATAAATAGCAACTGATACAGGTGTTATTTCTCCACTCGACATAATGAAGACTTGAGGAGGTGGGCGTTTTTTCTCGTCATCTTGTTCAGCAAACATCTCCTCGTCGAACAGGCTACCTGGCTCAAAAAGTCGCTCTTTATCGCTCCAGACATCCCCCCCAAGTTGCAGCATCAATGCCAATCCCGAGTCCAACTCGGTTTTCTCTGGAATATGTTGTTCATCCAGTTTCTGCCACCCCTTGGAGGTTAAATGCATAAATTGATAAGTCGACTTTTCCTCATTGATATTTAAGCCGAAATCACGCCCACTTAGCATCGCCTCTTCATTGAGCAGTTGAATGCGATAAAACAGCGCTTGGGCTTGCTTCTTTGCAACATCTTCGGCACTGACGGTCAGTGTTGAAATAACGGCTACGGATGCCAGAGATATCAGCACCAATACCAACAATATCTCTAGCAGAGTAAAGCCTGCGTGACGACGCATAGTTAACCTAACTTGGATGTCTTACTGAAAATCTTGAATATTCCAGTTACCAATATCCGAGTTAGCGCCTTCACCGCCCTCTTGACCATCTGCACCTAAGGTAAAGATATCAATACTGCCGTGGTCGCCTGGGCTTAAATATTGATAGTCGTTGCCCCATGGGTCTGATGGTAGACGTTTGATATAGCCACCATCACGATAATTGCGTGGTTCAGGATTTGATGGCTTCGTTACCAGCGCTTCAAGACCTTGATCCGTTGATGGGTAAACACTGTTATCCAACTTGTACATATCAAGCGCATTCTCTAACGCAACAATGTCAGTGATTGCTTTTTGCTGATCCGCTTTCTCTTTGTTACCTAATAAGTTAGGAACAACAAAGCTCGCTAAAATCCCTAGAATGACGACAACGACCATGACCTCTAATAGAGTAAAGCCTTTCTGAACGTTCATTTTCTTATTCATTTTTTTCTCCACGACAAGCAGCTTCGATAAGCTCAAAGCTATTATGAACTCATTAAATTATTCATTTCTAAAATTGGCATTAACGTCGCCATAACGATAAATAAAACCAACCCAGCCATAAGAGCGATCAGTGCTGGAGTAAAGATCCCTAACGCAATATTCACCGTTGATTCAAAATTTGCATCTTGGTTATCCGCAGCACGTGTCAGCATCGCCTCTAATTCACCACTTTGTTCACCACTGGCTATCATGTGGAGCATCATTGGAGGGAAGAGTTTGGTCTGCTCCAAAGCTCGACGCAAACTTGAACCTTCACGAACATTATCCGTAGCAATTAAGACCTGCTGTTTGACGTAATGGTTCGACATAACATCCACCGCGACCCGCATACCTTCTAAGATAGGGATTGCGCTCGAGGTACATATCGATAATGTACGAGCAAACCGAGAAGTATTCAGCCCACGAGCAATTTTCCCAACCAGTGGCATCGCGATAATTTTTCGGTCCCATTTGAGACGTACATTCGGCTTGCTCAAAGCGTATTTAAACAGATAAGTCATCACAATAACGGCCACAAGAAGTTGTAGCCCCCAGCTCTGAATAAACTCACTTGAAGCGAGCAAAAACTGGGTAGATTGAGGTAACTCCTGACCCATCTGTACAAATTGACCAACGATTTTCGGTACGACTGCTGCGAGTAGGAAAGCGACGATACCGATCGCAAACACCACCAGCACCACAGGGTATATCAATGCCTGCTGTAATTTGGAGCGCATCTTCTGACGATTTTCCGCATAATCTGCCAATCGTTCTAAAACCGAATCCAAATGACCTGACTTTTCTCCAGCAGAAACCATTGAGCGAAACAGATCATCAAATACATGAGAATAATCCGCCAAACTGTCCGCTAAGGTATAACCTTCTGTCACTTTGGAACGCACTGCCAACAACATGGTGCGAATACGAGGTTTTTCTGACTGTTCGGAAACGGCTTTTAAACACTCTTCTAATGGCATACCGGACTGAACAAGTGTCGCCAGTTGACGGGTCACTAGAGCGAGATCAGGTGTACTTAAACCTCGCTTAAACTGAAATAAAGACGGCTGTTCGCTCTTCTTTTTCGCTTGCTGGCGAGTTTCACTCACTTCGACTGGAATCAAACCCTGTTCTTTAAGCCGAGCTCGAACCTGCCGACCATTGTCGCCTTCAATCACGCCTTTTTTGGTTTTGCCTTTAGCGTCGAGAGCCTTATATTCAAATGCCGCCATTAGCTTTCCTTAGTCACTCGCACTACTTCCTCAAGTGACGTAATGCCTTGACGGACTTTACTCAAACCATCACTCCGAATACTTGGAGTATGCTGACGGATATGCTTCTCTATCTCTTGCTCACCCGCTTCACTGTGAATGAGTGCCTGGACATTTTCATCCACGACCAAAAGCTCATAAATACCAGTACGCCCACGATAACCTTTAAAGTTACACGCTTCACAGCCACAAGCTCGATATAAGGTCAGCTCTGCTTCAGGCTCGATAGCAAACAATTTTTTTGTTTCGGCATCGGGTTGATATGGTTCCTTACAGCTAGGGCATAAGGTTCTAACCAAACGTTGTGCAAGAACCCCAAGAAGTGAAGAGGAGATTAAAAATGGCTCAATGCCCATGTCTCTCAAACGAGTAATGGCACCAATTGCCGTATTGGTATGGAGCGTCGACATCACTAAGTGACCAGTCAAAGACGCTTGAACTGCAATCTGCGCGGTCTCAAGGTCACGGATTTCACCCACCATCACCACGTCAGGGTCCTGACGAAGAATCGCACGCAAGCCTCGGGCGAACGTCATATCAACCTTTGGATTGACTTGAGTCTGACCGATACCATCAATATCAAACTCAATCGGATCTTCGACGGTAAGAATGTTTCGCTCGTTGCTGTTAATCTCCGTCAACCCTGCATACAAGGTTGTTGATTTACCCGAACCAGTCGGACCAGTAACCAATAAAATACCGTGTGGTCGCTGAATCATGCCGCGAAATGCATCATGATTTGACGGGGTCATCCCTAAGCTATGCAAGTCTAACCGTGTGGCATTTTTGTCGAGTAGACGCATAACCACTCGCTCACCATGCGAAGAAGGCATCGTTGAAACACGCACATCAACCGCTCGACCACCGATTCTCAGAGAAATGCGGCCGTCTTGTGGTACTCGCTTCTCAGCAATATCAAGTCTAGCCATCACTTTTACGCGTGAGACTAGCAACGGCGCTAGTTTACGACTAGGTGAAAGTACCTCGCGGAGCACACCGTCAACACGAAAACGGATAGAAAGACTCTTTTCAAATGTCTCGATGTGGATATCTGAAGCACCTTCCTTGATCGCTTCACCTAGCATGGCATTAATCAACTTGATAATCGGCGCATCATCTTCAGACTCAAGCAAGTCTTCATCTTGTGGCAAATCTTCAGCCAAGGAGAAAAAGTCATCACTATCAGCGCCAATATCTTCCATTAGCTGACGAGCTTCAGAAGAATCTCGTTGATAGGCTTCCGTTAGTTTGCTTTCAAACACCTCGATACTGATCGACTGCAATGAAAAAGTCTGGGCACAAAAACGCTTCACTTCTAACAAAGCTTGGACTGAAATAGGTTCAACGTAATAGAGCACCATTCCCGCTTCAGTCGGTTCAAGCACTAGCTTGAACCGATTGGCAAAACTAAATGGTAGACGCTTTGAGTATGGCGTGACTTGTACGTCCATTACTGTTTATCCATTTGGTCTAAAAACGCTTGTATTTCAGCTGGGTGTCGGATTTCTTCACCAAATTTAGGGAGCACAGGGATATTGTCATTGCTCATTAGTTTTAGGCCTTGATCAGCCTTGTAAAGCTGTTCTGCACGAATGAAATTGTATTTACGTTGAGTAATGCCATCCGCAGTCACACCATCACGAATAATGGTTGGCTTGATAAACACCATGAGGTTTTTCTTCTCAACCTGTGTGCTGGTTGACTTAAACAGATGCCCCAAATACGGAATATCACCCAATAGCGGCACTTTGGATTCACTTTCTAGCGCTCGCTCATCGATCAGGCCACCTAATACGATCATTGAACCGTCTTCAACCATCACAGAAGTGTTTAGCTGACGCTTAGCAAAACGTACGTCGACAGCACCATTAGCCCCAAGTACATTGGACACTTCTTGTTCGATATTGAGCTGGACTGAATTACCTTCATTAATCTGAGGCACCACTTTCAGTTTGATACCCACTTCTTTACGATCGACCGTTTGGAACGGATTGTCATTGTTAGAGCCCGCAGTCGACCCCGTAATAACAGGTACTTCTTCACCAACGATGAAAGACGCCTCACCATTGTCCATAACGGTAATACTTGGTGAAGATAGAATATTAGAGTTTGAGTCCGTTGAAACCGCGCTAATTAGAGCGGTCCAATCGCCCATAACAACACTCAACGCAGCCCCGTTAACGCCAGACAGGGCAGAAGCTAATGTGCTGTAGCTACCTTTTTCAGTCGACTGGCGAGACTCCCACTTGTTCGTCGTCGAGTTCCAGTAACTCTCAGTTGTCGTAGTATCTTTAGCCTCTTCGAGTCCGACCATCACTTGCCCAATCGGTACACCCGTATTTCCGTATTGAATTACCGCACCGCTCTCTAGGGAACCCCACTGTACTCCTAGATTGACCCCATCTCCTTCGGCCATTTCTACGATCAAGGCTTCAATCAGTACTTGTGCGCGACGGATATCAAGCTGGGCAATGACATCTTGGATAGCAATCATAATATCTGGCGGAGCAGTAAGGACCAGAGCATTCGTCTCTGGGTGAGCGGCGATCATCACCTCACCACGCTGAGTACCGCTCCCTTTAGTGCCCGTCGACTTCTCCGCTTGTAAGTTATCAGACACACCTTTTAGGACATCGACTAAATCTTCCGCTTTGGCATACTTAAGATAAACGACGCGGTTGTTACCTTTGGATGCCATTTCAACATCTAGCTGTTGGATAAGCTTTCTCAGACGTTGACGAACTTGGGGATCACCGGAAATTAAAATCGAGTTAGTGCGGTCATCAGCGACGAAATTTGGCTGCAAAAATGCTGGAGTATTTTTGGCTTCCGTCGTTTTATTCAAAGCTTCAACGATTCGCACCATTTCTGCCGCAGACGCGTTCGATAGCTCTACCACCTCGATCTCTTTGTCACCCGCTTGGTCTACACGCTTAATGATGTCTGCCAAGCGATTCACAACCGCTGCGCGTCCAGTAATTAAGATAATGTTCGCTGGATCGTAGTGAACAACGTTACCCGCACCCGCATTGTCGTTCAATTGACGCAACAACGGCGAAAGCTCACGCACCGACACGTTTCGCACAGCAACAACACGAGTAACAACCTCATCACCATTGATATGGCCATCTCCTACAACAGGGACGGCTGACGTTTTCGCATCTTTTGCTTTAATCACTTTCAGAATGCCATTGTCCATTTCAACAACAGCAAAACCGTAGACTTCGAGTACATTGAGGAAAAAGCTGTAATATTGCTCTTCGGTCAACATATCGTAACTACGTACATCAATCTTACCGCGCACAGAAGGATCGACGATGATCGTCTTCTCTAAGTTACGTCCAACTATATTGATAAACTCACTGATGTCTGTGCCTTTAAAGCTGGCACTAAAATCATCAGCTACCGACATTGTTGGTGATACTAGTAAGCTTCCCGCTAAAAGCCATGCGCTTTTTTTAAGCCAATGGTTCACTCTTCACTCCTCGAGAGGACGTCACGACGTCCATCTTATAATTCAATGTATATCTCAAATAACTGGCCATCGCGTTCAACAGTCAAAGTCACTTCATTCACCTGCGACAAGTTTTGCCAAACTTCACCCATTGACGCTGAGTCTTTTAAATCAAGTCCGTTGATCGCCGTAGCAATATCACCTGCTTGTAATCCAATAGTTTCAAAGAGAGCTTTATCTTTACCTGGGGACAATCGATACCCGACCACCTCTTCATCTCGCTTTACTTGCGACATTCGTACGTATTCAAAGAGTACTTTTGCGTCGTTACGAATCTCTTCGCGTATCTGATCCAAGGTATCTTGAGATGCATTCGATACTATTTGTTTGCTACTGCTTTCTATTACCTGAGGGGCTGGCTTAGTGAACTTCAATCCCTCAAGCATGATGGTTTCGTTTCGACCTGAATTATCAATAATCACACGGTCTTGCTGCACCTGAATCAGTTTTGCTCGCGTCCCTTCAATCATTTCATTCAAACCGTAGGTTGCTTGCGTACCTTTATTCGCGATAACCGCCAAGCTCTTCTCTGGAACAGAACTGGTTACAACACCAACCAATACCAAATTAAGACGACTCTTAGGTGCAGCTTGAACCTTGGGTTGCTCAATCACTGGCGCATTGCTCTGATATTGGCCAAATAGATGGCTATTTTGCAGGCTAGATAGGTCTATTTGTGACGAACTGGTCGTTTCTTGTCTCGCCACGTTAGAAGGCTGCCATTTGGATACGCTCGGTATGCTCCATGGTTGCCAAATCATTTGTCCTGCTATCCATGCTGTGACTGCTAGCAATATGAACATGACCGCAAAGCTTACTCTTTGCTGTACTTGCTGTTGCTTAAATGTCTCACCTAACTTCATTAGCGTATTCATGCTGTTGTGCTTCACTCAAGTTCCTTCTTTGCTGGGTTAGGTGAATTTACCGTAATTTATCAGATAAATAGCGTTGAATTGTATCAAAACAAGCAACATCCAAACATAACAAACTCTTATATTGTCACGACAGACTATGCCAATTTTTATGATCTTGCTTGAAAAAACCTACACTCGTCACCATTGTTAGTGCATGTAACAGGGCATCAATAATATTCACCTTAGAGGGTAAAAATCACCATGGGTTCCCAAACCGAAGCGGTAAGGCTCGACAAATGGCTATGGGCTGCGCGCTTTTATAAAACTCGCTCCATCGCTCGAAATATGGTCGATGGTGGCAAAGTCCATTATAATGGGCAACGCAGTAAACCTAGCAAAGCTGTTGAACTCGGGGCGATCATCACTTTAAGGCAGGGCCAAGAAGAGAAAACCGTGGTTATTGAGCAAATCTCAGATCAACGCCGTGGAGCTCCCGAAGCTCAACTGCTCTATTCCGAGACCGCTGAGAGTATTAGTAAGCGCGAAGAAAACGCGACACGTCGCAGACTTCATGCTCACAATCCAAGCCCAGAGCGTCGTCCAGATAAAAAACAGCGCCGCGACATCATTAAATTTAAGCACCAATAAGCTCAACCAGATTTACGAGGAAACGCCACATGGCAAGCAATGTTTTAAACCGCTACTTATTTGAAGACCTTTCTGTTCGTGGCGAGTTGGTACAATTGGATGAAGCTTACCAACGTATTATTTCTAGCAAGGAATACCCAGCACCCATTCAGAAGTTGCTAGGCGAGCTATTGGTTTCAACAACACTTTTGACAGCAACTCTGAAGTTTGAAGGCTCAATTACAATGCAACTTCAGGGTGACGGTCCTGTGTCGCTTGCCGTCATCAATGGCGATCACGATCAGAAGATTCGTGGTGTTGCACGTTTTGAAGGCGACATCGCTGACGATGCAACGATTCATGACCTGATGGGTAAAGGTCACTTAGTGATCACTATTGATCCTAAGAAAGGTGAGCGCTACCAAGGTATTGTTGGTCTTGAAGGCGAAAACTTATCTGAGATTCTAGAAACGTACTTTGCCAACTCTGAGCAGCTAAAAACTCGCCTATGGCTACGTACTGGTGAATATGAAGGCAAGGCGCATGCGGCAGGTATGCTAATCCAAGTTATGCCAGATGGTACTGGTACGCCGGATGATTTCGAGCACCTAGAGCAACTCACCAACACAGTTAAAGATGAAGAGCTATTTCGCTTAGAAGCAAATGAGCTTCTATACCGTCTCTACAACCAAGAGAAAGTCCGCGTGTTCGAACCTCAGCCAGTTGAGTTCTTCTGTGGTTGTTCTCGTGAACGTAGCGGCGCAGCAATTCTTACTATTGAGCGTACGGAAATAAATGACATTTTGGCAGAGATTGGTTCAATTTCTTTACATTGTGATTACTGCGGCACGAACTATTCGTTCGACGAAGCAGAAGTATCAGAGCTGTTTAATCAAGCAAATTCTGGTAACAAAACGCTGCATTAATTCTTACGACTTATCAAGTCTGTAATTTACCCTTCAAAAGGCCAGCACTCGCTGGCCTTTTTGTGATCAAAACCTCGCTATACCTAGCCTTCGCCGTAATAAATTAACCTATTAATTTTAGACAATTAATAATGACTTTGCTCTAGCGCAAAGCTTTGCGCACACGATAAACTAGCTCTACCAATATGTGATGTGTCGCTTAAAACCCCAATAAGATTACGGATATTTTTTGAGCTATATCCCTGTTTTATCTGAGGCCCATTGCTAGCATGGTGAGCAGACAAAAATTAAAAAATTATTACAAAATCCCTACAAATATTCCGATAAGGAGCACCTATGACCGTTATGGAACATACAAAGGCTGCAACAATTGATCTTACCAAACACGGGCTTCAAAACGTAAAGGAGGTTATTCGTAACCCTAGCTATGAAGTGTTGTTCGAAGAAGAAACTCGCGCTGATCTGGAAGGCTATGAAAAAGGCGTAGTCACCGAATTAGGTGCAGTCGCTGTTGATACTGGTATTTTTACCGGCCGCTCACCAAAAGATAAATACATCGTCAAAGATTCGACCACTGAAGAACATATGTGGTGGACTTCAGATTCAGTAAAAAATGATAACAAACCAATCGACCAGGCTGTTTGGAATGATTTAAAAGAGCTTGTGACTAGCCAGCTTTCTGGTAAACGAGTATTCGTTATCGATGGTTACTGTGGTGCTAACCCAGACACACGTTTAAGTATTCGCGTTATTACAGAAGTGGCGTGGCAAGCGCACTTTGTGAAAAACATGTTCATTCGTCCAAGCGAAGAAGAGCTCGCAACTTTTGAGCCAGACTTCGTTGTCATGAACGGTGCAAAATGTACCAACCAGAAGTGGCAAGAACACGGCCTCAACTCTGAAAACTTCACAGTATTCAACCTCACAGAGCGCATGCAGCTTATCGGCGGTACTTGGTACGGCGGCGAGATGAAGAAAGGCATGTTTGCGATGATGAACTACTTCCTTCCGCTACAAGACATTGCGTCGATGCACTGTAGCGCCAACATGGGCAAAGACGGTGATGTTGCGATCTTCTTTGGTCTATCTGGCACAGGTAAAACAACCCTATCCACCGATCCGAAGCGTGCACTGATCGGTGATGACGAACACGGATGGGATGACGATGGTGTCTTCAACTTTGAAGGCGGTTGTTACGCAAAAACCATCAAGCTATCTAAAGAAGCAGAGCCAGATATCTACAATGCAATCCGTCGTGACGCTCTTCTAGAAAACGTAACAGTGCGCTCGGATGGCTCAATCGACTTTGATGACGGTTCAAAAACTGAAAACACTCGCGTTTCTTACCCAATTGAACATATCGAAAACATCGTTAAGCCAGTTTCAAAAGGCGGCCACGCAAACAAAGTTATCTTCCTATCTGCGGATGCGTTTGGTGTTCTTCCTCCGGTATCAAAACTGACTCCAGAGCAGACTAAGTACCACTTCCTATCAGGCTTTACCGCTAAGCTAGCAGGTACAGAGCGAGGCATCACTGAACCAACACCAACATTCTCTGCTTGTTTCGGTGCAGCATTCCTAACGCTACACCCAACCAAATATGCAGAAGTTCTCGTGAAACGTATGGAAGCGGCAGGCGCTGAAGCTTACCTAGTGAACACTGGCTGGAACGGTACTGGCAAACGTATTTCGATTCAGGATACTCGTGGCATCATTGACGCGATTCTAGACGGTTCAATTGAACACGCTGAGACGAAGCACATCCCAATCTTCAACCTTGAAGTACCAACAGCGCTTCACGATGTTGACCCTGGCATCCTAGATCCTCGTGATACCTACACAGATCCACTGCAATGGGAAAGCAAAGCAAAAGATCTGGCTACTCGCTTTATCAATAACTTTGATAAGTACACTGATAATGATGAAGGTAAGGCTCTTGTCGCCGCTGGTCCTCAGCTCGATTAGTGACCTATTTACTATTTGTCTATCTAAGCCCCTCATTTGAGGGGCTTTTTGTTGCCTGAAACCAAAATTTGTTCCAAGCTAGTATCACTAATCATTAAGGGAAGTGATTCATCGTGAAAAAAGCACTGTTGCTGCTGAGTATCCTGCTTGTCAGTATTGCCACTCTGTCTATTTTGACGCTTTATATCGTGATGCAATCACAATACGCTCCTAAAGCGGTCAACTTACTAATCAGCAAGCTTACTCCCTACTCAATAACCACTTCTGGCGTGCAATATACGGCCCCCTTTCAACTCAAACTCAGTGATGTTGAAATTCAATCTTCTCAACGTGTCATCATGCTGCCAGCAGTGACGCTTTGGCTTAGCCAAATACCGTGGCAACAGAACAAACTTTCCTTCGACTCGATCCTAATAGAAGGTGCCACAATTAATCTTGAGGCAATGCATGCAGAACTCATTGGCGATGTCTACGTCCACCAGCTCGCGTTGAAACATGTCGACATTAGCGCACCAAGATGGTCAGCTCGCGGCGTCAATCTGCAAATCGAACAGCCTCGTTGGGTTACCAACAGCCAATCCTTACCTTACGGTGATATCCAACTTTCGGCTGAACAGCTCTATATGCAAGGCGAGGCGCTGAATAACTTGCTGATCGATATGCGTTATCAGGAAGAAGATAGTACGATTTTTGGTGGCTCATTTAACTGGCGGGGCGCTGTTTTTTCTGGGCAAGCAGAGCAGTATTCCCAAGGTTGGTCGTTAGTTAATGTCACCATCGACAAACTCTCTTTGCCAGAAAGCGAGCAAGTTGAGCAACTGGTCACGACCTTAAATAACCTTAGCTTGCCGATCAATCACATTAATAGCCTCGATATACTCAGTAGTTCATTTAACTATGGGCACTGGCGCTTCGAACAGCTTGACGCGTCGCTAGAAAACCTCTCACTCAATGATTCACTGTGGCAGCATCAAAGTGGATATGTCTCTTTTGATGCCGAAAGTATCAGTAATCAACAAGTACAACTCTTCTCCCCTAGAACGAGATTGGCATTTGCACCACAACAAGTCACGATTGAAGAGTTTGACGCAGATTTTCAACAAGGCAGAGTTCAGTTACAGGGGACGATCAGCCCTAAACAAGTATCTTTGAAGCAACTCAAGATCGTAGGTATAAAGTGGCTGGAGCAAACCGAACTGGCCATCCCAGCCTTTACTGAAATGGTGGTCAACCTCAATAAGTTAACCATCGAAACCCTGAAGGTTGAGAACAGCCAATTTATTCAGGTAGAACAACGCCCATACTGGCAAGTTTCTGGGCTAAACGTGACCGGTTCGCAACTAACATTAATCGACGAAAACAAAGCAGGACTGCTGTCAGGAGACTTAGACATCAGCGCTAACGCGGCAAGCATCGACAAACTGATCGCCACTCAGGCACACGTGAAAGCGCACGCAGAAAACAATCTAGTCACCCTTGAGCGTGCGTTTATTCCTTTAGAGCAAGGCTATATCGAAGCGTCAGGGATTTGGGACAGAGGCTCTGTTAGCGCTCCTTGGTCACTCTCGGTACATGCCGATGGACTTCCATTAGACCACTATCTTCTGCAGCAACGAATGCCGTTCTCGCTATCAGGATTGGCAGAAGCAGAAGTCGAACTTAAAGGGTTATCTGGTGACTACTCGATGCTATCTCATAGCCTATCGGGGCATATTCTCACTCAACTACATCACACTCAGCTAGATGCGGTCAGCCTTGATGGTGAAAAAAACTACCAACAAACATTAGAGCTCAGCGAGATCACGCTTCGCGCTGACAGAGGACGCATAGTGATTGCGGGAGGAAATGACAACGCTCAAATAGCGGGTGAAGTCGATCTCACCAAACCTGAATTTGCTACTTTGTTACTAAAAGCTGAACAGAAATGCCAAGAGCTTTGGTCTGATGTTCTAGGTAAAGCGAATGTGATTAAACAAACCTGTAGCGACAAGGAGCCTCCGCTGCCGAAGGCCATCGATAGTCATGATTTTGATTTGGAAGCAGGGCCCAGCACAGCTTTGTAGTTCGGTAGCAGCATGTAGGTACCCACAAAGTCCACCGCAGCTTTGTCTCCACTGTAGATGGTCACGTGAATCACAATACGTGCTTTGCGACCAGAAGCCAGTCGGTCTAAGTCACCACTAATGCCATCAAGGGACGTAGATGCAACGGGGTTCTGCGTGACTGGATGACGATAACGAATTTGGCTGTCAGCCAATACAATATCCCCAGTGAGGTTCCGCTCTTTCATTAGCAACCAGGTGAGACCCCAGCCCGTTAAGGTGGCGAGAGTAAAAGCCGAACCAGCAAACATCGTATTGTGAGGGTTTAAGTTCGGATTTAGCTGCGCACTACACTCAAACTGATAGCCCGTGTATTGGTTGATTTTGATACCCATTTTGTCACTAATAGGAATCTGATTCTCCCAGCGCTCTTGCAACTCTGTACACCATTCTGGCTTACGCAATACATTAGCCATCGGATCGAGTTGCTTCACCATTTGTTGGTGACGAACAGGTCCACGCTCATCGGTCAACTCACCACGTCGTTCAAATCCATTCTTCTCATAAAACGAAATGGCATCTTCTCGGGCATTACAAACCAGTCGTTTGGCACCTTCCTGGCGTGCTAACGACTCTAGAGCAACGAGGACTAATGAACCCATCCCCTTACTGCGTCGATTACCTTTTACCGCCATATAGCGAATCTGACCTTCGCTATCTGGGGTTATGTAAAGACGGCCAATCGCCATAGGTAAGCCACGTCCATTAACTATCATGCGGTGATGACTCATAGGATCGTATTCATCACGCTCTGAGCCAATCGGCATGCGCCAAGGCTCTCTTAGCATCTGCCAACGAAAGTGATAATACTTATTGAGTTGGTTCTCTGTTTTTGGCGTGATCAGCTTAAACATAAAAATCCTTTTTTATGGAGACAGATAGTGTCTCCCCACTATTTCTTATAATTATACTTGTAACCAGAAGGTGACTGGGCCGTCATTGACCAAAGACACCTTCATATCAGAAGCAAAACGTCCGCGTTCCGTAGGAAGAACCTCTGCGCAGCGATCAGCAAAGTACTCATATAAGCGCTCAGCTTCCGTAGGATGAGCACCTCTAGAAAATCCCGCTCGAGTGCCCTTTTTTGTGTCAGCCGGAAGAGTGAACTGAGAGACCACCAAAACTTTACCTTCAACTTGTTGGACGTTGAGGTTCATTTTGTCTTCATCATCACCAAAAACACGATAAGTCGTCACACGCTCCATTAGTCGCTTCGCCTTTGCTTCATCATCGTCTTTTTCTACCCCTAGCAGCACAAGTAGACCTTTGTCTATCTCTCCAACCACTTCACCATTTACGCGTACGGCTGCTTCACTCACTCTTTGGATCAGGGCTATCACTGTGCTTTCCTTCTGACGGTTTAACTTGAATTTTTGTTGAGTGTACCACTTCTTTGGGCTCGCTCCACTGCTCTCTTTCTCCCAGAGCAGCGGTCACTTCGGCACCAACGAGTACAATAAGCCAGCACAGATACACCCAAACAAACAGAATAGGAATAGCCGCTAACGCCCCATAGATCAGCTGGTACGAGGGAAACTGAGTGATATAGGCCGCGAAGCCTTTTTTACTTGCTTCAAACAGCAGTGCCGCGACAATTGCCCCCACCATAGCATGGGAAATGCGAACTTTTTTATTCGGTACCAAAAGGTACAAACCAACAAACGCGAAGAAAGATAACAGAAACGGCAACCAACGCAGCAGTAGATCATAAATCCCTGAGATGGCTTCACTTTCGATAATTTTCAAAGACGTAACATAAGACGTCGCGGCTATACTGGCACCAACCAGAATTGGACCAAGAGTCAAAACCATCCAATACATCGAAAATGAAAATACAGCGCGGCGCTTTTGTTTAACTCGCCAAATGTAGTTAAGGTTCTTATCGATATTTGAAATCAACATCAACGCGGCAACAAAAAGAAAAACACCACCCACTGCACTCATCTTGCCAGTGTTGGCGACAAACTCCAGCAACGCCCCCTTTACTGCATCTCCAGCCGCAGGCACAAAGTGGGTAATAACAAAGTCTTGCATCGCGTCACCGGCATTTTCAAATATCGCAAAAGACGAAAGAACAGAAAGCAATACGGTCAACATTGGTACGATAGATAACAAGGTAATGTAAGCAAGATATCCCGCATTCACATTGACTCTATCATGTCCCATACGGGTCAGCAGATAGCGTACAAACAACACCGCTTGCTTAATCAATGGCTCGATTTTCAACTTGTATCTCCCAACTAACTCAGTCATCCTAACGTTCTAATTCTAAAGGAAAGGAACCCATCATGCCGTACTTACTGGCGATTGTATTGTCGATTTTTACCTTAACAGGATGTCAATCAGCCTATTACTCTGCAATGGAACAAGTAGGCTACCACAAACGCGACATCATGGTGGATCGTGTCGAAGATGCAAAAGAATCACAACAAGATGCCCAACAAGAATTTACCAGTGCTTTGGAAGCTCTCTCGGCTTTAACTCACTTTGATGGTGGTGAACTGGAAACGGTGTACAACCAAATCAATGACAAGTATCAAGATAGCGAGAAAGCGGCACAAGAAGTGAGTGATAGAATTGCGGCCATTGAAGATGTTTCTGATGCCTTATTTGCAGAGTGGCAAAGCGAGCTCGAACTCTACACTAGCAGCAAGCTCCGTCGCGCCAGTGAGCAAAAATTAAAAGAGACTCAACGCTCATACAACACAATGCTGTCGGCGATGAAACGAGCTGAAGATAAGATGACACCAGTGCTTAATACACTGCGTGACAACACTCTCTACTTAAAACATAACCTCAACGCGAGTGCCATTGGCGCACTGCAAGGTGAGTTCACAAGCTTAGAGCAAGATATTCAATACGCAATTAAACAAATGAACGCAGCCATTGCTGAATCAGATAAGTTCCTACAGAAACTAAGCCAAAAATAACGGATAAAAAAAAGCCCCGAGCATCGCTCAGGGCTTATTCAATTTAATCCGTTACAGATTACTTAGCTGCACGAGAAGCACGCTTACGATCGCTTTCCGTTAGGAATTTCTTACGTACACGGATGCTTTCAGGAGTGACTTCTACTAGTTCATCGTCATCGATAAATTCTAGAGCTTGCTCTAGTGTCATGATGATTGGCGGAGTAAGCACCTGTGCGTCATCCGTACCAGATGCACGAACGTTAGTTAGCTGCTTACCTTTCAGTGCGTTTACCGTCAGATCGTTATCACGGCTGTGAATACCGATAACCATGCCTTCGTACACTTCTACACCGTGACCAATGAATAAGCGACCACGCTCTTGAAGGTTAAATAGTGCGTTAGTTAGCGCTTTACCCGCTGCGTTAGCAATCAACACACCGTTGATACGTTGACCGATATTACCGCCTTTGTGTGGGCCGTAGTGATCAAACGTATGGTAAAGAAGACCAGAACCTGAAGTTAGAGTCATAAATTCTGTTTGGAAACCAATTAGACCACGAGATGGCATAACGAAATCCATACGGATACGACCTTTACCATCAGGAGACATGTCTTTCAGCTCACCTTTACGTAGGCCGATGTTTTCCATGATACCGCCCTGATGCTCTTCCATCACGTCGATAGTTACCGTTTCAAACGGTTCCATTAGCTGACCGTTTTCTTCTTTAATGATAACTTCTGGACGAGATACTGCTAGCTCGAAACCTTCACGACGCATGTTTTCGATCAGGATAGATAGGTGAAGCTCACCACGACCTGATACGCGGAATTTGTCTGGATCGTCTGTTTGTTCAACACGCAGTGCAACGTTGTGGACAAGTTCTTTTTCTAGGCGCTCAAGAATGTTACGTGAAGTAACGAACTTACCTTCTTTACCTGCAAACGGAGACGTGTTTACTTGGAACGTCATTGTTACTGTTGGTTCATCAACAGACAGTGCCGGCAGTGCTTCAACTTGGTTTTGAGCACAGATAGTGTCAGAGATTTTCAGCTCGCCAAGACCTGTGATTGCGATGATATCGCCCGCATGAGCTTGCTCAACTTCGTGACGCTCAAGGCCTAGGTAGCCCATTACTGTACCGACTTTACCGTTACGAGTTTTACCGTCTGCACCAATAACCGTTACTTGTTGGTTAGGTTTAACGCTACCACGTGTTACACGTGCAACACCGATAACACCAACGTAAGAGCTGTAGTCTAGCTGAGAAACTTGCATCTGTAGTGGACCTTCAAGGTCAACTTCTGGTGCCGCTACTTCTTCAACGATAGTTTGGAATAGTGGTTCCATGTTCTCGCCAGTTTCACCCTCTTCTAGAGCTGCCCAACCGTTAAGTGCTGATGCGTAAACCACTTTAAAGTCTAGCTGATCATCAGTAGCACCTAGGTTGTCGAATAGGTCGAACACTTGGTCCATAACCCAATCAGGACGAGCGCCAGGACGGTCAATCTTGTTGATAACAACGATAGGCTTAAGACCGTGAGCAAATGCTTTTTGTGTTACGAAACGCGTTTGAGGCATTGGGCCGTCAACTGCGTCAACGATAAGTAGCACTGAGTCTACCATCGACATAATACGTTCTACTTCACCACCGAAGTCCGCGTGTCCCGGAGTGTCTACGATGTTGATACGGTAGTCATTCCAGTTAATCGCTGTGTTCTTAGCAAGAATGGTAATACCACGCTCTTTTTCGATGTCGTTCGAGTCCATGACTCGCTCTTCAGCTTCACCGCGAGACTCTAAAGTACCTGATTGCTGTAGTAGTTTATCAACCAGTGTTGTTTTACCGTGGTCAACGTGCGCGATGATCGCGATATTTCTTAATTTATCAATCTGTGGAGTAGCCATGGATTTGATTCGCTCGATAGAAGAAGCCCGCTAGCAAAAACTCAGTTTTGGATAGCGCACTTACTTGATTAAAAAAACGGCCATAATGTACCAGATTCTAGCGAAAAACCCAGAAATATGTGATCTGATTCGCTGCATTTCAACAGATATTTTTCTAGCCACCACTAAATCACCAAACGTAACACCAAATCCTGATTGACATCGAAGGGAAAACTGGGCTGAATGGAACACGATTTTGTTTGTTATTGGTGCAACAAACCCAAAGAGCACCAAAATAGTGCAACAACAGATCATTTTGGTGCAAATTATTGCACCAAGTTAAACATCAACAAGCCAAACCATTGAAATTAATGGAATAATTTTTTTGGCACGGTTTTGGCTTTAATTAAATCGGCATCGATTAATACGATTGAAAAGAAATTAATCAATGCTGGATTTCAAACGAATCGAGCTAAACCGCTTTAATAACACTGGAGGTTATCCAAGATGTCAGTAGAAAACGTTCTATCGCTGATCCAAGAAAACGAAGTTAAGTTTGTTGACCTACGCTTTACAGATACAAAGGGTAAAGAGCAACATATTTCAATCCCTGCTCACCAAATCGACGCAGACTTCTTCGAAGAAGGTAAGATGTTCGATGGTTCTTCTGTTGCTGGCTGGAAAGGCATCAACGAATCAGACATGGTAATGATGCCTGACGCATCATCAGCGGTTCTTGACCCGTTCACAGAAGATGCAACGCTAAACATCCGTTGTGACATCCTTGAACCTGCAACGATGCAAGGTTATGACCGCGACCCACGCTCTATCGCGAAACGCGCAGAAGACTACATGCGTTCTACTGGTATCGCTGATACTGTACTCGTTGGTCCAGAGCCTGAGTTCTTCCTATTTGATGATGTAAAATTCTCAACAGATATGTCTGGCTCTTTCTTCAAAATCGACGATGTTGAAGCAGCTTGGAATACTGGTTCAGACATCGAAGGTGGTAACAAAGGTCACCGTCCAGGCGTTAAAGGTGGTTACTTCCCAGTTGCTCCTGTTGACTCTTCACAAGACATCCGTTCAGCAATGTGTCTAATCATGGAAGAGATGGGCCTAGTTGTAGAAGCTCACCACCATGAAGTTGCAACGGCTGGTCAGAACGAAATCGCTACTCGCTTTAACACGCTAACAACGAAAGCGGACGAAATCCAAATCTACAAGTACGTTGTACACAACGTTGCACACGCATTCGGCAAAACAGCGACATTCATGCCTAAGCCACTTGTAGGTGATAACGGTTCTGGTATGCACGTTCACCAATCTCTAGCGAAAGACGGCGTTAACCTATTCGCTGGCGACAAGTACGGCGGCCTATCTGAAATGGCTATCTACTACATCGGTGGTATCATCAAGCACGCTCGCGCGCTAAATGCTCTAACAAACCCATCGACTAACTCGTACAAGCGTTTGGTTCCTCACTACGAAGCTCCCGTTATGCTAGCTTACTCTGCTCGTAACCGCAGCGCTTCTATCCGTATCCCAGTGGTACCAAGCCCTAAAGCGCGTCGTATCGAAGTTCGCTTCCCAGATCCAGCAGCAAACCCATACCTAGCATTTGCGGCAATGCTGATGGCTGGTCTTGATGGTATTAAGAACAAGATTCACCCAGGTGAAGCAATGGATAAAGACCTTTACGATCTACCAGCTGAAGAAGCTGCAGAGATTCCAAAGGTTGCAGAGTCACTAAAACAAGCACTTGAGTGTCTTGACGAAGACCGTGAGTTCTTGACTGCGGGTGGTGTATTCTCTGATGACTTTATCGACTCTTACATTGCACTAAAAACTGCTGATGTTGAACGTGTGAACACAGCTGTTCACCCACTAGAGTTCGAACTGTACTACTCTGTATAATCGACATTAGTGCGCAACACACGGTTGCAATGAACATTATTAAGGCTCGTCTTTTAGGCGAGCCTTTTTATTTTCCGGTGTCGAGAATCAGACATTACTTACACCTTCAACTCTTTTGTAATTCAACATCTTATAGACGGCAAGCTTATTGCATTAACAACTCTAGAAACCGTGCATTAGCAGTAGCCATGATGAATAACTGAACAAAATCGACACTAAAGTACCTGTATGCAATAGGTTTTAGCTTCAGTTCTTACAGTGAATGCGCCATACTTGAATTTTCTTTCGCACCAATTTGGTGCGCTGCACTATTCAAGTTCAAGGATGAGGGAGAGAGCAGTGGACAGCGAACTCAATAACATTATTTTAAACCACCAAGTGACCGCGATTCTAATTATGAATGAGTCACTTCAGGTGAAGTACGCCAATCCAGCGGCTGAACAACTGTTTTCTCAAAGTGCTAAGCGAATAGTCAATCATCCACTATCACATTTAATCCAGCATGCCTCACTGGATCTTGCACTGCTGTCACAACCACTACAAAGTGGACAAAGCATTACTGACAGCGATGTTACCTTTGTTGTCGATGGCAAACCATTGATGCTTGAAGTGACTGTAAGCCCAATATCTTGGAATAAAAAAATAATGCTGCTGGTTGAAATGAGGAAAATAGGCCAGCAACGTCGCTTGTCCCAAGAGCTGAATCAACATGCTCAGCAACAAGCCGCAAAGCTACTAGTTAGAGGCCTTGCGCATGAGATTAAAAACCCTCTCGGTGGCTTACGTGGTGCTGCTCAGCTACTAGAACGCACTCTCCCAGATCCTAGCCTAGCTGAATATACCCAAATCATTATCGAACAGGCCGATCGTTTACGCGCCTTAGTGGATCGACTACTGGGCCCACAAAGACCAGGGAAAAAGCGCCCAGAAAACCTCCACCTTATCCTTGAAAAAGTCCGTCAGTTGGTTGATCTCGAAGCCAACCAGAGTGTCACTATCGAACGCGACTACGACCCCAGCCTGCCGGAAATTCTTATGGATGCGGATCAGATTGAGCAGGCACTGCTGAATATTGTGAGTAATGCTGGACAAATTTTGAATGGGCAACAAAACGGCGAAATTATTATTCGCACCAGAACAGTGCATCAGGCCAATATTCACGGTCAACGCTGCAAGCTAGCGGCACGAATCGAAATTACAGACAACGGTCCAGGTATTCCTGCCGACCTACAAGACACTCTTTTCTACCCTATGGTCAGCGGAAGAGAAGGGGGGACAGGGTTAGGCCTGTCGATAGCACAAAATTTAATAGACCAACACCAAGGCAAAATTGACGTTGAGAGTTGGCCTGGAAGAACCACATTTACGATTTATTTACCCATTTAAACAATGGAAAGTAATCTTGCTGCAAGGAAATCAATATGAGTAAAGGATACGTTTGGGTTGTTGATGATGACAGCTCTATCCGTTGGGTGATGGAGAAGACTCTCTCATCTGCCAACATAAAGTGTGAAACCTTTGCAGATGCTGAAAGCGTTTTAATGGCACTTGAACGAGAAACGCCTGACGTACTCGTTTCAGATATTCGTATGCCAGGCATTGATGGGATTGAGCTACTTAAACAAGTACATGAATGTTCACCTGAACTTCCTGTCATTATCATGACTGCCCACTCAGATCTTGATGCAGCGGTCAATGCCTACCAAAAAGGGGCGTTTGAATATCTCCCTAAGCCTTTCGATGTTGATGAAACTCTGACTTTAGTTGAGCGAGCTATCACACATAGCCACGAGCAGAGACAAGAGCAAGCATCACTGGCTGGCGAAGGTTACACGCCTCCAGAGATCATTGGTGAAGCGCCAGCAATGCAGGAAGTATTCCGTGCAATTGGTCGACTGTCTCGTTCTTCGATCTCTGTACTCATCAACGGTGAATCAGGTACAGGTAAAGAACTGGTCGCTCATGCGCTTCATCGCCATAGCCCTCGAGCCAGCAAACCCTTTATTGCTCTTAATATGGCGGCGATACCAAAAGACTTGATTGAATCAGAGCTGTTTGGTCATGAAAAAGGCGCCTTTACCGGAGCCAACAGCGTTCGCCAAGGACGCTTTGAACAAGCCAATGGTGGAACTCTATTTTTGGATGAGATCGGTGATATGCCGCTCGATATTCAAACACGACTACTACGAGTCTTAGCGGATGGTCAGTTCTATCGCGTTGGTGGACACTCCCCCATCAAAGTGGATGTTCGTATCGTCGCAGCAACACACCAGAACCTTGAAAAACTCGTTTCAAAAGGCAATTTCCGCGAAGATTTGTTTCATCGCCTCAACGTCATTCGAATTCATATCCCTGCACTGAGAGAGCGCAAACAGGATATAGAAAAACTCACTTTACACTTCCTAGCATTAGCGGCTGAAGAACTCAGTGTTGATGTCAAAACACTGCATCCCAGCACGGTAGAAACGCTTAATCGGTTGGATTGGCCAGGTAACGTTCGTCAGTTAGAAAACATCTGTCGCTGGTTAACTGTTATGGCGAGTGGCTCAGAAATTCTACCCGGAGATCTACCCACTGAATTGCTTGAGGACAAAAGGCACAACAATGTCAGTTCAGCAGGTTCATGGCAGCAACAATTGGCAAGCTGGGCAAGAAACTCGCTTGCTCAAGGAGATACCGAGCTACTTTCTTACGCACTTCCTGAATTTGAGCGTATACTTTTGGAAGCAGCGTTAGAACATACTAACGGTCATAAACAAGACGCAGCGAAAGTTTTAGGCTGGGGACGAAACACCCTGACCCGAAAGCTCAAAGAGCTTTACTGACATCAAGTCGCTTAACAACCGACTCAGATAATGAAGGTTACTACGGACAGATTGCAGTCTATTATTTGTATGGTAATCACCGTTTTTCCCTCTGTCACTCGCCTTGTATTACGATCAGTGCATAAGGGGTCGGATGAAAGTGACTACAAAGATCACCCTCAGAACAGCTGTTGTACTGCCGTTTGTATTGATATTTATCTTTACAATCGGAGTGATCATAGCAGTACAGAAGAACAGCTATGAAGAGATGGTCGTCGATATCAGCAGTAAACAACTATCCGCTCTAACTGAGAACGTCAGACTTGAGCTTAATAGTTTTCTCAATGAACCCTTTCAGGCAAGTCTTGCTCTCAGCCACTCTATTGGGTTCAATGAACTTTATCGTTCAGGAGACACATCTAATATTGAGCAGTATTTGCTAACCTCCTTTCGCGATCTCTACAATACCTTCCCTCAACTCGATGTTATCGGCTTCGGCGGAGAAAGTGCTGAGTACGTAGGTTTCCGCAAAGAGCCCGATAAAAGCTACACCTTAATGGTTCAGGATAATCGTACCCAATATAAGTTGGTCATTTATCGTGGAGAAGTCATTAACGAAAATGTTCGCTCGGTGATCGATAACTATGATCCAAGAGTCCGACCATGGTATGCCCCCGTAGCCAAAACGCGTCTGCCCATGTGGTCATCCATCTATGCCAATGCAGATGAAAGGCAAGAGATCACCTTATCCGCTCTAACCCCCGTATTTTATGGCGATCAATTCCAAGGGGTGGTAGTAACTGATGTCAAAATCGACACGTTTAATACCTTCCTAAAAGAACAGCAAAAGCACACCAACGCACTGATCTATATTGTCGATGACAAGAAGCGTCTCATTGCTCACTCAACAAATGGTAATGTCGTCTCTTGGGGTACATCTTTAACTCCAAAAGGAGAGCGACTATTCGCAACAGAAAGTACAAATCCAATAATCAAAGCCAATGCCGAGTATTCGGCATCACAAGGGTTATACCAACTGAACCAGACTCAACGTTTTACAATCGATATCAGTGGTGATCGCTATTTCAACCATTTCACCCCTTACATTGATGAGCATGGTTTGAAATGGTATATCGGTGTCGCTATTTCCGAGTCACATCTGCTCGGTAAACTGCCAGAAAGTCAGCGAAATAGTTGGGTTATTGGATTAATAGCGAGCTTTATCGGCATCGTTGTTGGTTTGCTCGCCTTTAACCAGATAATGACACCCATCACATCAACAGCAGCAGCAGCCAAACGTCTTGCGAAAGGTGACTGGGATAGCCATATGCCACAGCCAGGCAATATCTATGAAACCTCTATGCTGGTGTTCGCATTTAACGAAATGGCCAACAACTTAAAAGCCTCATTCAGAGCATTACGAACTCAATTACTTTATGACTCGTTAACTAACCTCTATAGTCGAGAAGGCTTGATTGATACGTGTGATTCTCTCGGTAAGTTGGACGGTATTTTGTTACTGGTGGGAATCAATAAATTCAGAGATATCAACGACAGTTTAGGCCATAGTCTAGGCGATCAGATTCTCAGTGTTATATCTCGCCGACTCAAATCCCTTTTCACCAATCAACACTATCTAGCCAGAATCGGTGGTGATGAGTTCGCTATCTACATACCCGATCGACAAACCTGCGCTAATTCTAAAATCCTTGCAGATCAAATCATTGCAATGTTCGCATCGCCATTTCTGATTGAACAAGAGAGTGTGCTAATCAGCATCTCAGTCGGCGTTGTTGAAGACGGACCGGATGCCAACATGACGGTGTGGCTAAGAAACGGGAGCATCGCGCTAAGTAATGCAAAACATGATGCGACAAGCATCAGCTATTACCGTCCTGAAATGGCGGATATCTCTCGAAATAGAACCATGATGTTAGCAAAGATAAAAGATGCCATTGAGCACAAAGAGTTTTTACCTTTCTATCAACCACTCATTGATTTGAACAGTGGCAAAGTCGTGGGTGCAGAAGCCCTAGCAAGATGGCTCTCCCCTACGCAAGGCTTACTACCACCTATGGATTTTATTCCATTAGCGGAAGAAAGCGGGTTAATGGGTGCAATAGGAGAGCATATTCTAACTCAAGCGTGCAATGATACTGTTCAGGGTCTCAAAGAGGGCAAGTGGGACGAGGCATTCAATATGCATGTTAACCTCTCAGTTAATCAGCTTTCCCAACCTACGTTTATCCAAGTCCTACAAAGAATACTGGCACAGTCAAACCTCAAAGCCAGTAACCTTACCTTAGAGATTACTGAATCACGCATCGTAGACAACGATCCAGTAACAATACAAAACTTGCAGGCTATCCGAGATCTAGGGGTAAAAATTGCGATCGATGACTTCGGAACAGGATACAGCTCCCTTGCTTATCTGCATAAACTACCGTTTGACTGCATTAAGATAGACCGTGCCTTTGTTCGTAGCCTAGATCCTCAAAATCTCGATACGTCGATTGTTGCAGCGATCGTTAACATGACTCGAGGAATGAGAGTCAGCATAGTAGCCGAAGGCATTGAAACATATGAGCAAGAGCGCCTAATTACCAAGCTAGGTTGCTCACTTGGTCAAGGTTTCCTCTACAGCCGACCAGTCCCTTATGACGAGTGGCCAACCAACTTGGTCACAAAGAAATAGTGATTCGGACTCTAAACCCTACCCGATGAAGCAAGTACTTGAGCAAATGGCTCTCGATAGAGAAACGGAAAGTATCTATCAGCAGTATTGCTGATAGTGAGAAATGATTTTATTGTTGGGTAAAACGAAAAAGCCCGCTGCGTATGCAGCGGGCTTTTCAATGTGGCGGAGAGATAGGGATTTGAACCCTAGATACGCTATTAACGTATGCCGGTTTTCAAGACCGGTGCTTTCAACCA
>NZ_JBNJOH010000009.1:0-109907 GCF_050113735.1 Vibrio sp. TRT 2004
TTGACTTCAAAGTCACCTTGATCGGTTTTATACGTCAAGTTGCCATAGACATCGTAACGATAGTCGCGCTCAATAGAGGAGACACTCTTGTTATCGCTGAAGTTCCACTGCGTTAGACGGTCAAAGTCATCATACTGGTAGTATTCAGATTGATTGCGTATCGCACTGACTTTACTTAACACATTACTGCGCTCGTCATAGGTATAATTGATATCACGCAGATAGGTATCGCCCATGCCTGTAGTGATGCGTTGAACCGTACCACGAGAGCGGTCTATATCACGTCGAGTTAGTAGACCATTGCCAAACAGTTCACCACCGATTCGACCGAAGTTATCACGGCTGGTCGCCACCCAAACAATTTCAGCCGTTTCATCTTCAAGACGCTGGTCAAGGATTTCTTGAAGTTCTGCCTCTGCCACCACTAAATCATCCAGTTCATCCGTCAAGTTAGACAACAAGTCGGTTTGCGTTCTTGCAAGAGACGCATAGCTCTGAGCTTGCGTAATCAGCTCATCCGCCCTAGCTTCTGCGTTATCAGATAACGCTTGGTAATGATTCGCTTGGCTTTGTTCTTGGTTTGCTTGTGCACGTTGGCTATTCGCAATGGCATAATAATGGTCAGCCCAACGATTATAGACTTGCGTTAAGTTAACCGATGAAGAAGGCCCTACAAAACAACCTGCTTTTAACTTGCCACCAGAAGGCCAACAAAAATTATTCTCAACCATCCATAGAGGTACCCTCTCTGTATACACTTTTCGGGTTTTACAGTTTCCTTTCCAGTCTTTCTTCAGACAGCGATCATATTTATAATACGCATAACCGTTTTGAGTCTTGTAATGATTGAATATTGTCCCACTATACGCCGCCCAATAGTAATTAGCTTTGGCTCGATACCCATTTGCTCTCTGAATATTAATACTTGCACTTCTAAACAAAGACTGTGCACTGGCGCTTAGCTGATTCGCCGTGTTTTGATAGCTAGCACTTTGTGCAAATAACTGCTCTGCGGCTTGGCGCAGACGTTCAGATTCTTCAATGTAAAATTGGGCGCTTTGCTCTAGCTCGTAGGCCTGTGCCTCAAGTTCCATGATGCGCTCTGAGGTTTCCATCAGCGCAGTTTCAATTTGCAAATATTGGCTATCCCAAATGTCTGAGTAGGGAATACTCATTCGTTTGAGTAGGCCATTGACATCATAATCTTTATCCAGATTCATACCCGATGGGAAAATCACTCGACTTAGTCGGCCTTGCTCATTGTACTCATACTGAGTGGTGTAACTAGAGCCATCAATCGTTAAGGTCATAGACTCTGTTCGACCGAGGGCATCGTATGTGTAGCTGCGATTGCTGCTATCACTACTTGCGACATCAAGGCCACCTTTCAAGACTTGGTCATATTGCCACTGATTCACTCCATCAGGACGAGTTTCACCCGTTTTTCGGCCAAGTGCATCATAAGTAAAGGTGGTGCGTTGCCCCTTAGCATCTTGTTGCCAAACAAGCTCGCCCCAAGCGTTATGTCCGTACGTCCACGCGCCCATTGCAGGGTCGTTCATTTGAGTTTTATAACCTAGCTGGTTATAAGTCAGCTCCGTCACCAAACCATTGGTATCGGTTTTTGTTAGGTTCCCTATTGCGTCATAGGTATAGCGAACCGTCGATTGCCCATTTTCAGCAATTTGAACCGTCTGACCTAGGCCATTGGTTTGCTCGACTTTTTCAAACTGACCAGGACCAGTTATTGTCGCGGTTAAGCCTTGATAGTACGTTGTGGATACTAGGTCACCAACATCTTCTGTAGGCTGGGTTTGCCTAATTGGGCGACCTAAATCATCATAAGCGGTTTGCAACCAGAAAGTCGCATCGCCAGCGAAGTAGCCCTCAAAGTAAGGCATGGTTTCGCCCACTTTTTGCCCCTTGGCATCATAAGCGATATCGACAATAACTGTTTTACCATCACCATTGAGTTGTGTCGTGCGAACTTCTCGGCCTAATCCATCGAAATACGTCGTTGACAGCCCGCCTTGCGAGGTTTGTGTGGTCACCATAAAGACACTGCGGTCACCGAGGGTTAATCCATGCTGGTCTAACCCTGCATCAGCACCATCGCTCCACTCATACACCTGCGCAACCCAATTGCCGTCAGGAAGTGTTTTCTTCACTTCGCGACAATAATCATCATACTCAAAGCGTGTGACCAAACCATTCGCATCGGTAATGCTCTGCGGCAG
Organism: Vibrio sp. TRT 2004; assembly: GCF_050113735.1. NCBI lineage: Bacteria > Pseudomonadati > Pseudomonadota > Gammaproteobacteria > Vibrionales > Vibrionaceae > Vibrio > Vibrio sp. TRT 2004. The sequence goes on from NZ_JBNJOH010000009.1 coordinate 2,238, forward strand.
ACCACATTGGTTGTCATAGGTGGTGCTCACAGCATGACCGAGTGCGTTTGTGTGTCTGGTCACTCGTCCATAGACATCGTAAGCCGTTGCCGATTGTCTGGTTTCACCACTTCCCGTGGTTTGCTCTGAGGTTCTAAACCCTTTAGGGCTATAACCAAATCGAGTCGTTAATGCCAATGCATGTCCGGGCTCTAAAGTTTGTTCAACTAATGCGCCAGTATCAGCATCATAAGAGAAAGAGGTACGCCTTACTTGGGAGTCGTGACGGTTCGATTTAGTGACATTGATATTAGTTGGTTTACCAATCAGCCAGCGCTGAGTGTCGTGTTGGTAGCGTGTTGTCGTGGTTTCAATGAATTGCCCTCCGTCACCATCTTCAATTACTTTGGTAATCGTATCTGGAAAGTTAAGCGCATCATAGCCACGGTATTGAGTCGTCGTATTCGTTAACAGGTTCGAGGATAAATCCCACGCCTTCTGGTTGGTTTCGACCAATTGAGGCCATGTTTGACCTGATACAGGTGCATTAACATCTTGATAAACAAAATGACTTTCTGCTACTTTGCGATTGTTAATATTAGTTTCGGTTTTAGCGATATAAGGCACCCAGTCTCCGTGGTACGCAGTCGTACTAATCGACTTCGTTTTGCGCTCAACATCATGAGTCTGGATTTCACCAAATCCAAGTAGTCCCTTGTCCTTATGTGCGTGATAACCTTTATATAGGTATTCAGTTCGATTAGTGCCACCAATAGCATTGTCTTGCTTGAGGGCTTTCACTACTTTGAAGTTTGGCGTTAAGCCAATGAGTCCTTGCGGTGGGGCTGCATTTTGAAACACCGAAGCATCGCCTGTCATGCCATACTCGAACTCACTTTTTATCCCTAAGCCAGATGTCACAGATTTAAGTAGTGCTAATGGCTCAAACTCATAAGACAAACACGTTAATCCATCGATAGAGCGGTAACAATCGCCAAGTAGACCATCGCCATTCGCATCCACGCCTTTTTTAAACGGGCCGTAAATGTTATTGGAATACAAATAGTAAATGGTCGTCTTAATACCAAAGATTTTTTTTACATAGTTATCTGAATATGTAATGTCATCATCAAGAAGTTCAAGGTCTGCGTTTATCGTAGCGAGAAGTGTTGATTGATTAAAACGATCGCCATTACCGTAGGCACAATACACTCGCTCTCCAGCGATGTAACAGAAATCGGCTAGCCCATCGCTGTTTCGATCAGATAGCATGATAGAGGCTTCCACTTGAGCAACATTATCGTCATCATCATCAGAGATTTCAAAGTGGTCGCGTCCAAGAACCAAACGCGTTGTGGCAGTTTCAAAACCTTTGCCTGTATTTTGATGACAGACATAGTTATTCCCGCTTCGATAGCACAGTTCTGGTAAACCATCACCACTGATATCCACCAAGTTCATGGTGCGTTGAAGTTGTTCGACCTTAGCCACATCTTGAAAGTATGGATCGAGATTAGGCTGTGGATCTGAGGGCAATTGACCACCTATCGGCAACTGATTAGCCCAGCGTTCTGGTGCTTCAAATGACAGGTTCCCTTCCGACTTCTTGCCTAATGAGCAGTAAAAGTGACCATCAAGCCTTACCCCGCAAAGGTCTGCAAACCCATCTTTATTTATATCGATGAATTGGCTTTGTGGCATTTTTACTGGCTCTGGCGTGAAATCTAGAAAAAGAAATTTCATAGATTCATAGCTTTTTTCTAAAGGATAACCATGATTAATCAGCACATAGTCTGATGATAGGCCACTTCCGGTATTGTTCGCACACACCACACGGTTCGATTCAACGCGGCAAACATCCACCAATCCATCATTGTTGGCATCCAATAGGCGTACCGCTTTATCAATCGTATAATTTCGGCTCCAGTAATGCCCGGAATCAAACGAGCGTCCATTGCGGTTTAATGCGCAGAAAAAGCCCGTTTCATTGAATGCACAGACATCCTGAAAACTATCATCGTCGATATCCATTAGGCTGATGGATGCGTAGTTTTCTGCTTCTTCCCATGCACTACCTTGGAAATCACTGCTCCATTTCACCGCACTGCCATAACGGCCATTACCTTCATTCAAGCCACAGTAGAGGCCGTCTTTTAAATAACAAATATCACTCAAACCATCTCGATTGATGTCGCCAGCAACAAAGCCTTTAAACTCACTCAGGCGGTAGAGCGTTTTTTGCTCCGGCTCACTACCGGCATAAGGGTTACTTTCCCACTCAAAGGTATGAGCAGGCATACATTCCTCATCCGAGCCACACACTCGCAAGCTATTTAAACGCGTCAGTTCAATGCCTTGAGAGTTCACTTCACCATAGGTGAATTCAATGCGGCGAAGCGCATGACCACTGCGGTTAATTTGAATATTATCGAGCTTTTGTGCCAATGTTTGTTTCTGACCAAACCGATAGGAAGAGAGGACATCAGGGCGATTGACGTAATTAAAGTTAAGGCTTACATCTGCGTATTGGATTTTATCAAGATAATGTTGACCTTGGTGAGTTCGGTACCGATAGTCGATACCATTATTAAATCGGTCAGATTGCTGAGAAATAAACCATTCGAGCCCATGACCATCAACCGTAAGTTGTGCGTCTTCTCTTGAACCGTATCGGGTCACATAACCATCTGCGGAATAAATCGTCCAACTATCAGGCCCCGAAGTCAGGCTGCCGTTTGCAACTACCTTAGTTTGCCAACCTCCCTTAGTGCGGTATTCACTGCCATTTTTACCTAACTGCCCCGAGACTAGGAAAAGCCTTTTGCCATCCAAACAGTAGACATCGGTATCATCAAAACGGAGCCCACTGTTGACACCATCATCTTGTTCATTTCGGCTACAGCGAGTGATGCTAGATAAGCCATCCAAACTCACTCCTAAGCCTAGTGGCCCATTCCCTGAGCCCTGTTGATAACTGACAGACAAAGAAGGGACAAGCTCATTGACGCCACTCGGTAACTGCAAATCAACTTGATAACCTGATTTTCCTTGAGAAACAAATGCACTACCACTGAGTTCCCCCACAGAAGAGGAAAGAGAAGGGAGGGAGAAACAAGAGAGTGCAACGATACATAAGCTCGATTTAATTCTCATCATAACGACTCCTTGTTGTTACCCAAATTGTTAAATCGTTGTTCAATATTGATAAGATCGTCTTCGACCTCAATCACTTGCTTTTCAATTGCTTGAACTTGAGTCGACGGCGTATCAGGAGTCAGTAATACAGGGTCGTAGGTGAATACAATGCCCTCTTGCTCAAGCTCTGACAAAATCATACTCGCTTTAGCCAATACCAATTCAGGGGACTCTTCTTCAGATTGAGCTATCACCGTCTCTTCATCTAACTGACGTTTAGCATCAGCAATATCTTGGTTAAACATGTCCAGCTCTGCCAGCATCTGAGCTTCAAGGCGCTCGCTTTGAGACTCAAAGTCATGGCTCGACTCAGTGAGTGCTATGGTTGATGAATCTGACGCACTCCCCATATCTGGAGAAGAAGAGCTTGCGACAGGCGTGCCTATTCTCTGAGTATGTACCGATTTATCGTAGTTAAGGGCAACGATACCAATGCCGACAACAAGAGCAAAACCAGCCCCTATCGTGAACCAACGTTTAACCATGACGTATCCTTGTTTCGTTATTTTTCGCTGCGCTAAAGAGGCGCTTATTATGGGTAGAGCGAACATTTGTTAGCCCAAGCTGATTAAGTGCATGCAGTGACAGCAAGACACCGAGTGATAGCCACAATATCCATTGGTGTCCGTACTGCGTGTATAGAGTTTGGCGTGTTTGGAGTGGCACAACGACATCCAATACCTGCGTTCTTTGATGAGTAACTTGAGAAAGCACATCGCCATTAGGTGCGACAAGCGAAGTAAAGCCCTGATTGGTCGGATAAATAATCGACTTTCCAATTTCAGCCGCTCTCACCTGCGTCAATTTGAGTAGAAACTGTTTTACCCAAGGGGTTTGTGTCCATTCCACATCACTCAGTAAAATCGCGACATTACCGGACTGTAATTTAGAGGCGAACACATCGGAATAGAGCGCCTCATAGCATACGGCCAACACCGCTTTGAGCGGCCCAATATTATGGACGTTGCTCGTATTGGGGACGACTTGCATATCGCCACCTCTAGATAACGTCACGCGCTCCATCCAATCAATAAACCAAGTGGGGCGATACTCACCAAAAGGCACCAAACGCTGCTTATAGTAAATAGGGGCAAGCTCATTGTTTCGGTAAATCACGTTTTGTAAATGTTGGCCATTTCTCGCTTGTCCACCCCAAATAACTACCACGTGTTTGTCGTCAATTTTCTGTAGGCTTTCCTGAACAAAAGGAGCAATTTCTCGATACGGCATGGACATCGAAGATTCAGGCCACACGACAATGTCGGCTCTTGGCGCTTGCAAGGAAAGAGATGCGTAACGCTGAACACGTTCAATGACCTCATTTTTGGACAGCTTGTGTGTACCACTGAAATTCCCGTGAATCATTCGAACCTTCGCTTGGTCAGGCGAGAAGTAGTAGTTATTCACCGCTTGAATGCCTTTATCGAGCGCAACGATAACCAAAATACTCATCAAAAATTGGCTCAAGGGGCGAGCCGGTGACGATCGATTGATAAACACATAGACCAACAAACTCGCCACGACATAAACTAAAAAGCTGCCACCAAAAGCCCCGATAACACTTAACCAGCCGGACAAACCGACATCTAGGAATAAGAAACCGGGATGTAACCATGAAAACGAAAAGCTGGTAAGTTCACGTAAGATATCAATAGACACTAAGACAAAGGGAAGCGTCACCAATGCACTGCGACGAGACAGCCCGAGAGTAACAATAGGAACAATCAGAAAGCTTAGTGATAATATGAAGATAAGTAAGGGCCAAAGTCCCCAACGTATCCAACTGGCGTCACCGTACTCATCAGCGAGGTAACCGTTCACCCAAAACAGTGAGGTAACGTAATACCCTAATCCAAATAACATCCATAAGGCACATCGAGCGCTTTTTGTTTTGAGCTGAATATGCACAAAGAAAAGAACAGCAAAACTAATCAGTGCTATCCCTAAACTTATTAATTCAAAGCGATAAGACATTGCATGAGCAACGCCTACGACTATCCCTAACCACCACATACATCATTCTTTTTTATAATATAACCACAATAACTAGGTGGTATTATTAACATATGCAACTGGCAATTTAGCGTGTTTTTTGTGTACAAAATACAGAGGCGGAACGAGCATCTTACAATGTGAATTTTAAGTAAATGCTGACTTGAATAACGTGATTTTATTGCGCTTATAGTTAGTTCTAAATGCATCTATCGAATCAGGACTGCTTGGGACATTTTTCAGCGCATGCAAGAGAGAAATGTGAGGCTTAGGTAACCCTGATGCTAGTCCTGCATTGGAATGACATTATCGATTGTAGTAGGTCATATCAGGACTAGGCTGCGAGGAGATTACTTTATATGATTTCGTCTAGAGCGAGGAAGCACTTGTATCTAATTTCTAAAAGTGGACGCTAAACGACCAACGAAAATCCTTACCACCCGACTTTAAGGACGGTGTGGTAGTGGTCAACGCCATATAAGTCGGTTGTTCATATGGGCTACAACGCCCCCCAAACAAAAGGCGAACCAAACGGTTCGCCTTTTTATTCAAGTTAGTTTCCAACTCGGTTATCTGTGATCAACGAGATAATTAATCTTCGTAGTTGTCGATACTTGGACAAGAGCAGATTAGGTTACGGTCACCGTAGACATTGTCTACACGGTTAACGGTTGGCCAGTACTTCCAGCTCTTAGTCGCAGGTGATGGGAAGCAGCCTAGCTCACGCGAGTAAGGGCGGTCCCATTCATCTTTCGACAGGTCAACTTGAGTGTGAGGCGCTTTCACTAGAGGGTTATTGTCTAGTGGCCACTCACCATTTTTGACTTTGTCCATCTCTTCACGGATAGCAATCATGGCATCACAGAAGCGGTCAAGTTCTTCTAGGTCTTCAGATTCTGTTGGCTCAACCATCAGTGTACCCGCAACAGGGAACGACATCGTTGGCGCGTGGAATCCGTAGTCCATAAGACGTTTAGCGATATCTTCTTCGCTGATGCCTGTTTCTTCTTTAAGCGGACGAATGTCGATAATACATTCGTGAGCAACGCGGCCGTTAGTACCACGGTAAAGTACAGGGTAGTGAGGGCGTAGACGCTCCATCACGTAGTTTGCGTTTAGAATCGCGACTTTTGTTGCTTCTGTTAGACCCGCTTCACCCATCATCGCGATGTAAGCCCAAGAGATTGGCAGGATTGAAGCACTACCTAGATCCGCAGCAGATACCGCGTAGTCGTTGCCTTCAACACCATTTTCGATGTGACCAGGTAGGAAAGGTGCTAGGTGTGATTTAACACCGATAGGACCCATACCAGGACCACCGCCACCGTGTGGGATACAGAACGTTTTGTGTAGGTTCAGGTGTGAAACATCTGAGCCGATAAAGCCTGGAGACGTTAAGCCCACCTGTGCGTTCATGTTGGCACCGTCTAGGTAAACCTGACCGCCAGCGGCATGAACCATTTCACATACTTCTTTCACTTGCTCTTCATACACACCGTGCGTCGAAGGGTAGGTGATCATGATGCTTGATAGGTTTTCTGCGTGCTTTTCGATTTTAGCGGCTAGGTCGGCCATATCGATGTTGCCTTCGTCATCACACTTAACAACGACGACCTTCATTGACACCATAGACGCAGTCGCAGGGTTAGTACCATGTGCTGAGCTAGGGATCAGGCACACATTACGGTGCCCTTCGCCACGGCTTTCGTGGTAGCGCTGAATCGCGATAAGACCTGCGTATTCACCTGATGCACCAGAGTTTGGCTGAAGTGAGAACGCGTCGTAGCCTGTGATTTCACATAGCTTCTCTTTTAGGTCTTTAGCTAGAGCTGAGTAGCCTGCGGCTTGATCCATTGGTGCGAATGGGTGAATTGAGCCAAATTCAGGCCATGTCACTGGGATCATTTCAGCAGCAGCATTAAGCTTCATTGTACAACTGCCTAGTGGGATCATACCGTGTGTTAGCGAGAAGTCTTTGTTCTCAAGTTGCTTCAGGTAACGCATCATTTGCGTTTCGCTGTGGTGCGTGTTGAACACAGGGTGAGTCAAGTACTTAGATGTACGACGCAATGCTTCTGGAATCGCGGCAAACTCGTTGCTAGCAATTTCTGAAGAAAGGGTATTCACATCTTGGCTAACTGCAAATACTGCAAATACTGCAAATAGTGCTTCGATATCCGACGTGGTTGTTGTTTCGTCGAAGCTGATGCCTAACTTACCATCAAGCTTGCGCAGGTTGATGTCAGCGGCTTGCGCTTTCGCGTATAGCTCGTCTGTTTTGTCTGCCGAGTTGATAGTGATGGTGTCAAAGAAACTGTTGTGAGCCAGTTCAAAGCCGGATTTGTTAAGGCCGGCCGCAAGGATCGCTGTCATGTGGTGAGTACGGCGCGCGATAGTACGCAGACCTTCTGCTCCGTGGTAAACGGCGTAGAAAGAGGCCATATTCGCTAGCAAAGCCTGTGCAGTACAGATGTTCGAGGTCGCTTTTTCACGACGGATGTGTTGTTCACGAGTCTGCATTGCCATACGTAGCGCTTGGTTGCCGTTGGCATCGATAGAAACACCGATAACACGGCCAGGCATCGTACGTTTATGTTGGTCACGTGTTGCCATGAATGCAGCGTGTGGGCCACCGTAGCCCATTGGTACGCCGAAGCGTTGAGCACTACCGATTACTACATCAGCGCCCATTTCACCCGCAGGTTTAATAAGAGCTGAGGCGAGTAGGTCGGTTGCGACCGTTACTAGAATTTTGTTTTCATGTGCTTTAGTGATGATGTCAGTCAGATCACGAACTTCACCCGTTGTGCCTGGGTACTGAAGTAATGCACCGAACACGTCTTGGTCAGCCAGTGTTTCAACTGCGCCAACTTGAACATCGAAACCGATGTATTTAGCACGAGTTTTGACGACTTCAAGCGTTTGTGGATGAACGTCATCAGCAACGAAGAAAACGTTGCTCTTGCTCTTACCTGCACGCTTACACAGAGTCATTGCTTCGCCGGCTGCTGTTGCTTCGTCAAGCAGTGATGCGTTCGCAATGTCCATTGCAGTAAGATCCATGACCATCTGCTGGTAGTTAAGCAGTGCTTCAAGACGACCTTGAGAAATCTCAGGTTGGTATGGCGTGTACGCAGTGTACCAACCTGGGTTTTCTAGCACGTTACGTAAAATTACGTTTGGTGTGAAAGTGTTGTAGTAACCTTGACCAATAAAGGTACGCTTAATTTGGTTAAGGTTAGCAAATTCGCGCATGGCAACCAGCATGTCTGCTTCGCTTTTTGCTTCTGCAAGCGTCATTGGCTTTTCTAGGCGAATTTGCGCTGGAACCGTCTCTTCGATCAATGTGTCTAGATTCGCTACGTTGATCGCTTCCAACATTTTTTGTTGGTCAGATTTGTTTGGTCCATTGTGGCGTGCAACGAACTCATTTTGTGTGCTGAGGCTTTGAAGTAATTCAGTCATTGTCCTTTACCTACTCCATCATTCGGGTAACGGATTACAGCATTGCTGATAATATTGATTATACGTCCGAACGTTGAAAAAAAGCTGCCACCTAAACGGGGCAGCTTTGCTGTATTCCTAATTACTCGTCTTCGATTGAGTTTAGGTACTCTTCTGCGTCTTTTAGATTGTCTAGCTCTGATGGATCAGACATCTTCACTTTAACAATCCAGCCGCCTTCATAAGGTTCTTCGTTAATAAGCTCTGGGCTGTCTTCTAGATCTTCATTGATTTCAACGATTTCGCCCGTGATTGGGGCGTAAATGTCCGACGCTGCTTTTACAGACTCAACAAGTGAGAAGCTGTCGCCTGCTTCGATTTCGTCTTCAACAGCAGGCAAGTCTACGAATACAACGTCGCCTAGCATCTCTTGTGCGTGCTCCGAAATACCGATAGTTACTGTGCCATCACCGTTGTCACGAACCCATTCATGGCTGTCTGCAAACTTCAGTGTGTTGTCCATTGCTTATTCTCCAAAAATAACTGTATTAAATTGTTTATTGGTAAAGTGGGAAGCGAGCGCAGAGTGTTTTCACTTCTTTGCGAACACGTTGCTCTACTTCAGCGTTGCCTTCTGGGTTATCAACCAACCCGTCTAGTACATCGCCAATCCAGTTACCGATGAGTTTGAATTCTTCAGCGCCAAAGCCTCGGCTTGTTCCTGCAGGCGTACCCAAACGGATGCCCGATGTAATCATAGGCTTCTCTGAGTCGAATGGGATGCCATTTTTGTTACATGTGATCCCAGCACGTTCTAGGGCTTCTTCTGCTTTGTTGCCTTTCAGTCCTTTAGGACGTAGGTCAACCAACATCAGGTGCGTATCTGTACCACCAGTCACAATGTCACAACCGCGAGTTTGCAATACTTCCGCAAGAACTTTTGCGTTGTCGATCACTGAATCAATATAAGTTGAAAATTCAGGACCTAACGCTTCACCAAATGCGACTGCTTTAGCTGCGATTACGTGCATTAGTGGGCCGCCTTGTAGACCAGGGAAAACGGCTGAGTTGATCTTTTTGATGATCTCTTCGTGGTTGGTCAGAATCATGCCGCCGCGAGGACCACGTAGTGTTTTATGAGTTGTGGTCGTCACCACGTGTGCATGCGGTAGTGGGCTAGGGTGAGCGCCCGTTGCGATTAGGCCAGCAATGTGTGCCATATCGACCATTAGGATTGCATCCACTTCGTCTGCGATTTCGCGGAACTTAGCGAAATCAATCGTACGTGGAATCGCACTACCACCTGCAATAATCATTTTAGGCTTGTGTTCAACCGCTAATGCGCGAACATCTTCATAGTTGATTTCAAGTGTTTCACGGTCAACGCCATACTGTACTGCGTTGAACCATTTGCCTGAAAGTGCAGGGCGAGCACCGTGAGTCAGGTGACCACCTGCGTCTAGAGACATACCTAGGATGGTATCACCAGGTTGAAGTAGAGCCAGTTTTACCGCACCGTTTGCTTGAGCGCCAGAGTGAGGCTGAACGTTGACATATTCACACTTGAACAACTGTTTCGCGCGTTCAATAGCGATAGACTCAACCGTATCTACGTGTTCACAACCACCGTAATAGCGGCGGCCTGGATAACCTTCTGCGTATTTGTTTGTTAAACACGTTCCTTGTGCTTGCATTACCGCTTTAGAAACAATGTTCTCAGAAGCGATAAGCTCAATTTGTTCGTTTTGACGAGTGAACTCGGCTTGGATGCCAGCGAATACAGCATCATCAGTAGCAGCAAGGTTAGTAGAGAAAAAGTTCTCTAGGCTATGATTTTGAAACGGTTTGTTCATGGTAGATGACCTTCCATTCGTGCCAACGAGATTTTTATATACGCTAATTGGTTCTCGTCAGTTCTACTTCTTTGTCTGCTCATTTCTATGCACGAGCAGGGTGAATTTCCATACCCCAAAATAGCGGGGAAAACTGAAACCAAGGGTTAAATTCCTCAACATTTGGCTTCCGAAATAACATCTCTACAACTAACAAGTTGGTAACATAACGGTTGTGAAAGGAACAATCAACCAAAAATTTCCTATTGGAAACAAGGTTTCTATTTTTGTTAACAAGAGCACGGTTTATTTCTCATTCGAACCTTTCTTCCACTTTACGCTTCGTGCACAATGAAAAATGAGACAGGAAGTAGTAGAAATTAAGAGGGAAATATGCCCGAAGATATCTTTGATGATTATCCATCTTTGACTCTGGCCAAAGAGGCTGAAGAAAACATTGAACCGCTAAAACTGGGGCAGCGAATTAAAGATATTCGTGGCAAGTTGGGCATTACATTAGAAGAGGCGAGTCAGCGTACAGGGTTGGCGCGTTCGACGTTAAGTAAAATCGAGAATGAGCAGATCTCTCCAACCTTCCAAGCGATGCAGAAATTGGCATCTGGATTGCAGATAGATATGCCGCAACTGTTTGAACCGCCTAGAAAAAAGGTGGCAACAGGGCGTAGAGATATTACCAAGGCAAATCAGGGTAAACCGCATCCTACACCTACCTATGAGCATGAGCTTCTGGCTACGCAACTATCTAACAAGAAAATGATGCCATTTAAGAGTCAGGTCCACGCTCGAAGCTTTGATGAGTACACCGATTGGGTGCGACATGACGGAGAGGAGTTTCTACTGATTTTATCTGGTTCAGTAATGTTCTATTCCGAATTCTATGAACCAGTAGAAATGCATGCAGGTGATAGCGTCTATTATGATGCCAATATGGGGCATATGTTGGTCTCAACCAGTGAGCAAGACGCGCACATTTTGTGGGTTACTGCAAAGTAACGTGAACGGTTTGTTAATTTCTTATAGTGAATGCAAACGGTTGCTTTTGGGTTGAGCATGAATACAATACCGCCATCTTGACGATTTGTTCGTCAAGGTGGCGTTTTTATTTTCAGTCTTTATTGTGAATATGATGTTAAATGTCACATTTTGAACGGTTCTGATCTTGTTAATCGTGCAAATTCTATCTACTCGTGTTTATTATTGGAAACAAGGTTTCCTTGAATGGAAAACGAACCTGACTAAATGGAGACAACAATGACTCAAGAACTACTCAAAACACCTTTGCACGCACTGCACGTTGAAGCTGGCGCAAAGATGGTACCTTTCGCTGGTTATGATATGCCAGTTCAGTACAAACTTGGTGTTAAAAAAGAGCATCTACACACGCGTGATGAGGCAGGCCTGTTTGATGTGTCGCACATGGGACAGCTTCGTCTTCATGGTGAGGGCGCAGCGGCGTTTCTTGAGTCACTGGTTCCTGTTGATATTATCGATCTGCCTTCTGGCAACCAGCGCTACGCGTTCTTTACCAATGAACAGGGCGGCATTATGGATGATTTGATGGTGGCTAACTTAGGCGATCATCTATTTGTTGTTGTCAATGCGGCATGTAAGCAACAGGATATTGACCATCTGGAAGCGCACCTACCGTCTGGCGTAGAGCTGGAAGTGATTGATGATCGTGCTCTTCTTGCGCTTCAAGGCCCTAAGGCTGTAGACGTTCTCAAGCGATTCAACCCACAAGTTGCCGATATGCTTTTTATGGATGTGAAGAAGCTAGAGATTCTTGGCGTAGAGTGTATCGTGAGCCGCAGTGGTTACACGGGTGAAGATGGTTATGAAATCTCGGTACCGAACACCCATGCTCAAGAGCTGGCACAAAAGCTGACAAACGAAGAAGAAGTTGAGTGGATTGGTCTCGGTGCACGTGACTCACTTCGTTTAGAGTGTGGTTTATGCTTATACGGTCATGATCTTGATGCAACTACATCTCCAGTGGAAGCAAGCCTACTTTGGGGTATTCAGAAGGTTCGTCGCATCGGTGGTGAGCGCGAAGGCGGCTTCCCTGGTGCAGATATCATTCTAAACCAAATTGAAAATAAAGATGTTTCTCGCAAGCGTGTTGGTCTAGTTGGTCAAACTAAAGCGCCAGTTCGTGAAGGTACAGAGCTGTTTGACGCTCAGGATAATCAAGTGGGTGTCGTGACGAGTGGTACTGCTGGTCCTAATGCGGGTAAGCCAGTTTCTATGGCTTATGTGCGTGCAGACCTTGCTGCTATTGGCACAGAACTGTTTGCAGATGTACGTGGTAAGAAGCTACCAATGACAGTTGAAAAAATGCCATTTGTTCCGCAAAGGTATTACCGAGGTTAACATCTCGTGACCTAAATAAATTCTTTTGATAAAACCTCTCAATTCTGAGAGGTTTTTTTATACTTATATAGTACCCAAGTGCTATGGAGAGCGAGCCGTGATTCGAAAGTTAGCCGTTTTACTTTCTAGTTTATATGTAACCAGCGCTTATACCAGTGTTGCAATTACGCCATATGTAGTAAATGGCAATGATATTAGTGCAACCAAGTATCCCTCTTTTACGAGTCTCATGTACGATCGTATCGATTATGATCGTATATATGGTACGTCGCCGTACTGTGGTGCCACGCTGTTAACACAGTACTATGTACTGACGGCGGCGCACTGTATTTATGGCAATACCAATACCCAGCTGTTTACCTCAGTCGTTCCCCAACTTCAGAATGAGTCGGACTTTCCCAACGCTATCACACAGCGAGTGATGGTGAGTGAATACTATTACCCAGACAACTACAACAACGATACTTTAGCCAATGATATTGCTATTTTGAAGCTGTCCCAGCCTATTACCGCCGTGTTCGATTACGCCGATCTCGCAAGCAGTACCGATGCGACCAACTATCGAGGTATCAATTCAGGTGATCCTTTCTTTGCGGTTGGTCATGGTAATACCCAGTCTGGTCGTGACGATAGCGAGGCTCTTCAGGAAACTCAGCTGAGCTACGTTAGCAATTCGAACTGTAATTTATACAATGTCGATACGTCAGCGAATTTATGCATGGACGGAGCGTCAAGCCAAAATGGTCGTGATAATGCAACCTGTCAGGGGGATTCCGGTGGCCCATTATTCTGGAACAACAAGCAGGTGGGCATTACCAGTTTTGGTCCAACGACTTGTGGTGATATGAGTGTGATTGCCAATTCAATATTTACAGAGGTGTCAGACCATCGGGCCTGGATAAGTTCAGTACTCAATGGTTCAGAAACGCCAAAAGTGACGGTCAACGATGCGCAGCGATTCAGTTACCTCAATTCGATAAACGCAAATAGCTCGGGTGGAGACTCAGGTGGGGCAAACAGTTGGTTGGGACTACTTATCTTGAGTGGTATTGCTCTATGGCGTCGTAAGTCTTCTTATCTGCAACAGCATAGTTAACCGTCATTCTTCTGGTATAATTTTTTTGCTGTTGTGAATCGCCTAACAGATAACTCGGCGTGTTCTCAAAAATAAGAAATCAGTTCTAAGTCCATGATTAACATGAATTAAATGACGGTAGTTTAATTCATCTGCTTAATCAACATGTTGACTATTTAGTTCTAAACGATAGTTTTAATTTATCAACAACGTGTGCAGGGACCCATTATGACTAACCGTGATAACGACAAGATTACTCTGATTTCTGATGTAAGCATGCAATCTAAACTGCTTAAGGACTCTTTGGAGAAGGGCTTAGGATTACAAGTTAGCATAGTGACGGCTGATACTTTGCAAGCAATGGATGAAGGGCAGGGGCAACTAGATAGCTTAGTGCTTATTGATTATCACTATTTGGATGATAGCAAGTTTGAATACTATAGCAGCGCCAAATCTCATAGCGATGCTACGATCAAAGAAGTTGTTTTCAATTGCCCAATTGATGCGTCTTCAAGCCAACTGTTTAAATGGCGCAATTTGGTTGGGGTCTTTTACCTTGATGACGAAGTTCCTCTGCTGCTTAAAGGCATGGAAAAAATCATGAGTGATGAGATGTGGCTATCGCGAAAAGTCGCGCAAGACTATATCGAGCATTTCCGCTGTGCCAATACAGTGACCACGTCTCAGGCTTATGCCAACCTCACTAAACGTGAGAAGGAGATCATGCGTTTACTTGGTCACGGTGCGTCAAATATCCAAATTGCAGACGAACTGTTCGTCAGTGAGAATACGGTTAAAACGCATCTTCATAATATCTTTAAGAAGATCAATGCGAAAAATCGCCTGCAAGCTTTGTTATGGGCTAATAACAACATTTCGCTAGAAGAGCGCGTTTAGTTTTACAATCTCATCTCAATCAATGAAATACAAAGGTCTGGATAACACCAGACCTTTGTTGTTTAGAATACGCAATGTTTCGCGTAACTGGTCGCTTCATTGGCGCTCCAGTCACCTTTTGGTTTATCTTCGAGATCACTACACCAAGCTTCGCTTCCAACCGCATCGAGTAACACACAGTGTTTAGCGTAATCGACGGTACCTTGAGCGTTCCATTCACTTTTTGGTTTGTCTGCCATCTCGTCACACCACGCTTGAGTACCCACCTCAGTTTTGCAGGCATTTAGTGCAAGAAGAGTGACTACAGAAAGTATGATTTTCTTCATTTTGTTTTCCAAAGATTGTCAGTGGACGTCACTATACCTAAAACGGTCGGGTTTGGTGTTTGGGGAATGAAAAAATAAAGAAAATAGCCTATCGAAACGTTTCGATGGGGTGATCTGAATCACTCTGTGCGAACAATAGTGGTTGCCAAAGAAGATCAAATTCACACTCTACTTATCTCGCTCTCGAATTTATGAGGTGAGCGACTATTATTCTATCGAAACGTTTCGATGAGTTTTTTCTCAATAACAAATCTGATAGTGAAATCAAGACTCACCATTTTGTAAACGTGTATTTGATAGGTCGATGAGATGAAGAAAAGTACCCTAATAAATTCTGAGCTTTCGTACTTGGTAGCGACGTTAGGTCATACCGATGAGATAACGATTTGTGACGCAGGATTACCAATACCAGACGAGGTTCAGCGTATTGATTTAGCCCTGACACATGGTGTTCCGTCGTTTATGGAAACCGTTAAAGTGATGTTGTCTGAATCTCAAATTGAAGGCGTAGTGATTGCGCAAGAATTTGCAACGGTTAGTCCAGAACTCCATGAGGCGCTGAAAGTTGAGCTACTTGCAGAGAGTGAGCGTTGCGGTAAAGAGATCTCTATTTCCTATGTGTCACATGAGGACTTTAAAGCGCGTACCCGACAGAGCCGAGCAGTCGTTCGTACCGGCGAGTGTACTCCTTATGCAAACGTCATATTTCAAGCGGGCGTGGTTTTCTAACCCTCGCAATAGTAAGGAAGAGTTATGACTCAAGCTATCCTACAGTTGAGCTCGATCGAGAAAGCATTCCCTGGCGTTAAGGCGTTAGATAAGGCGAGCCTGAATGTCTACCCTGGGCGCGTCATGGCCCTGATGGGAGAGAATGGTGCCGGCAAATCGACCTTGATGAAAGTACTGACTGGTATCTACAGCAAAGATGCGGGCACCATTCAATACCAAGGGCAAACCGCAGCATTTAAAGGACCTCGCGACTCTCAAGAGGCGGGCATCAGTATTATTCACCAAGAGCTGAATCTGATCCCTGAACTGACGATTGCCGAAAACATTTTCCTTGGCCGTGAGTTTACCAACGCGTTTGGTGGCATTCAGTGGCACAAGATGTACCAAGAAGCCGATCGGTTGCTTGGCCGCCTTAACGTTAAACATTCATCAAGCACCTTGCTTGGCGAGCTTAGCTTGGGCGAACAACAGATGGTTGAAATCGCGAAGGCGCTGTCGTTCGAATCAAAAGTCATCATTATGGATGAGCCGACAGACGCGTTGACTGATACTGAAACAGAGTCGCTGTTTAACGTCATCAACGAGTTACGCGCTCAAGGATGTGGCATTGTTTACATCTCTCATCGTCTCAAAGAGATTTTTGAAATTTGCGATGATATTACCGTTTTACGTGACGGCAAGTTCATTGGTCAATGTCAGGTGTCGGATACCGATGAAGATGGCCTAATCGAAATGATGGTTGGGCGTAAGCTTGATGAACAATACCCACGCATTGATGTCCGCCATGGTGAAACCTGCCTTGAAGTGATTGGCTTAACGGGTTCAGGCATCCAGGATGTGAGCTTCACGCTCAAACGCGGTGAGATCTTGGGTGTATCCGGTCTTATGGGCGCGGGTCGAACTGAACTGATGAAGGTGATCTACGGAGCACTGCCAAGTGAACGAGGTGTCATCAATCTCGACAATAAAACCATCAACCCAGTCAGCCCACAAGATGGCTTGGCGAATGGGATTGCGTACATCTCTGAAGATCGTAAAGGAGACGGATTGATTCTGGGGCTTTCGGTCAAAGAAAACATGTCTTTATGTGCGCTCGATAAGCTGGCAAAAGGTGGTCGAATCCAGCACCAAGACGAAATTATTGCCGTTGAAGACTTTATCAAGCTTTTCAACATCAAAACACCGACACGTGATCAGATCATTGGCAACTTATCAGGCGGTAATCAGCAGAAAGTGGCGATTGCGAAAGGCCTAATGACCAAGCCGAAAGTCCTAATTTTGGATGAACCGACACGCGGTGTAGACGTTGGTGCCAAGAAAGAAATCTATCAACTGATCAATAAGTTTAAAGCCGACGGTATGAGCATCATTCTTGTCTCGTCAGAGATGCCGGAAGTTCTGGGTATGAGTGACAGAATCATAGTGATGCATGAAGGACGAATTAGCGGCGAGTTCAATGCTAAAGACGCCGATCAAGAAAAACTACTCGCCTGTGCCGTAGGCAAAAAGATTAACGAGGAAGCAGCATGAGTACCAATACCATGAGCAAACCAACACAAACAAACGGCAAGAAGCTGTTTAGCAAAGAGTGGTTGATTGAACAAAAGTCTTTGATCGCACTTCTATTCTTAATTGTCGTCGTATCGTTTTTAAACCCGAACTTTTTTACCGTTGACAATATTCTCAACATTCTGCGCCAAACGTCCGTCAATGCAATTATTGCGGTCGGTATGACATTGGTCATTCTTACCGCGGGTATTGATCTTAGCGTTGGCTCGGTACTGGCACTTTGCGGTGCGTTTGCCGCGAGCCTTATCGCAATGGAAGTGCCTGTCCTGATTGCGGTGCCAACCGCTCTGCTAGCGGGTGCCGCACTGGGTGCCATCAGTGGTGTCATTATCGCTAAAGGTAAGGTGCAGGCATTTATTGCTACCTTGGTAACCATGACTTTGCTACGTGGCGTCACTATGGTTTACACCGACGGTCGTCCTATTTCTACAGGCTTTACTGATACGGCGGATGCGTTTGCTTGGTTTGGTACGGGCTACGCACTAGGTATTCCAGTACCGGTTTGGTTAATGGTGATTGTGTTTGCTGCTGCGTGGTATCTGCTGAATCACACCCGTTTTGGTCGCTACGTCTACGCCTTGGGCGGTAACGAATCGGCAACCCGTTTATCTGGTATCAACGTTGATCGTGTAAAAATTGGCGTATACGCCATCTGTGGCTTACTCGCTGCATTGGCAGGCATCATCGTGACTTCTCGACTCTCTTCTGCTCAACCGACTGCGGGTATGGGCTATGAGCTAGACGCTATCGCTGCTGTGGTATTGGGTGGCACTAGCTTGATGGGAGGTAAGGGCAGAATTATGGGAACCTTGATTGGTGCACTAATCATCGGCTTCCTCAACAATGCGCTCAACCTACTCGATGTTTCGTCTTACTACCAAATGATCGCGAAAGCAGTTGTTATTTTGCTTGCGGTACTGGTCGACAACAAAAACAAGTAAATCATAACTAAATAGAGCCAAGTGACGTGTCTTGGCTCGCCCTACACAAGGACTGAGAAAATGAAAAAACTCGCAACTTTAATCTCTGCAGCACTACTTTCTTCAACCGTTTCTGTATCGGCGCAAGCACAGGACACGATGGCAATCGTACTGTCGACGCTGAACAACCCATTTTTTGTAACGATGAAAGATGGCGCAGAAGCGAAAGCTAAAGAGCTAGGTTACGACCTGATTGTTCTGGACTCACAGAACGACCCAAGCAAAGAACTATCAAATATTGAAGACTTAACCATTCGTGGTGTAAAAGCGATTCTGATCAACCCAACGGATTCTGATGCAGTATCGAATGCAATTCGTATGGCAAACCGCTCTAATATCCCTGTTCTAACACTAGACCGTGGTGCTAGCCGTGGTGAAGTAGTGAGTCACATTGCCTCAGACAACATTGTTGGTGGCGAAATGGCGGGTAACTTCATCGTTGAAAAAGTGGGTATGAAAGCGAAAGTTATCCAGCTTGAAGGTATCGCGGGTACATCAGCAGCTCGTGAGCGTGGCGAAGGTTTCATGAACGCGGTTAAAGGCAGCGAAATGGAAGTTCTTGCGAGCCAACCAGCAGACTTTGACCGTACTAAAGGTCTTAACGTGATGGAAAACCTACTCGCGGCTAACCCAGACGTACAGGCTGTATTCGCTCAGAACGATGAAATGGCTCTTGGTGCGCTACGTGCCGTTCAAGCTTCAGGTAAAGATGTGATGATTGTCGGCTTCGATGGTACTGACGACGGTATTGCAGCGGTGAACCGTGGCAAATTGTCTGCAACTATCGCGCAGCAACCAGACCTAATCGGTGCGCTTGGCATTGAAACCGCGGATAAAGTACTGAAAGGTTCAGCGGTTGAAGCGTACATCCCAGTACCGCTAAAAGTGATCACTAAATAATATCGCTTAGCCCTCCCGCCTAAACAGGGTGCGGAGGGCGAATAGCCATGAGCTTTGTCGCAAAGTTTATCGCTATTACTCCTGTTCACATTTGCAAGGCTCAATTGAGCCGAGGATTACCTTATGAATAAGTTAGTGGTTTTAGGTAGTGTTAACGCTGACCATGTTCTTCAAGTGCCTTCTTTTCCTCGCCCTGGCGAGACGCTTCATGGTCGTAATTACCAAGTTATTCCCGGTGGGAAAGGCGCAAACCAAGCGGTGGCCGCTGCACGTCTTAATGCGGATACCGGTTTTATCGCCTGTGTTGGGGATGATGCTTTCGGTATCAATATCCGAGAAAATTTTAAGATGGATCGCATCAATATCGCTGGTGTCAAAATGGAGCCAAACTGCCCAACTGGCATTGCGATGATTCAAGTCTCTGATAGTGGTGAAAACAGTATCTGTATTTCTGCTGAAGCCAACGCCAAACTGACCGCTGAAGCGATTGAATCCGATTTGGAGCGCATCCGTGGTGCAAGATTCCTACTGATGCAACTTGAAACACCAATGTGCGGTATCGAAAAAGCAGCCAGTGTTGCAAAAAGCGCCGCAACTAACGTGATTTTAAACCCAGCTCCAGCGCGTGAACTGTCTGATCAACTGCTCGCTTGTGTTGATGTGATTACGCCGAATGAAACCGAAGCAGAAGTGTTAACAGGCATCACGGTGACTGACGACGAGAGTGCGCAAGAAGCCGCAAATGCGTTACACCGTAAGGGCATCGAAATTGTTTTGATTACCTTAGGTGCTAAAGGTGTGTGGTTGAGTGAGAATGGCCGAGGCGAGCTGATCTCGGGCTTTAAAGTCGACGCAACGGATACCACTGCCGCAGGAGATACCTTTAATGGGGCATTGGTCACTGGTCTGTTGGAAGATTTACCTCTAAAATCAGCAATTAAGTTTGCTCACGCAGCGGCGGCTATCTCAGTAACTCGGTTTGGTGCACAGACGTCAATCCCAACCAGAGAAGAAGTGGATACATTTTTAGCCGAACACAGTGAGTCGTAGAGATGGTTATTTGATGGAGAAAATGACATGGCAACCATGAAAGATATTGCAAAGCTTGCGGGAGTCTCGACTTCCACGGTTAGCCACGTCATAAACAAATCACGCTATGTGAGCGAAGAGATCTCTGTGCGGGTGAATAGTGCGGCTCAACAACTTAACTACCGTCCGTCAGCTTTAGCAAGAAGTCTCAAAGTTAACAGGACGAAGACCATTGGGATGTTGGTGACGACTTCGACCAACCCATTCTTTGGTGAGGTCGTGAAAGGTGTTGAGCGTAGTTGCTATCATCAAGGCTACAATCTTATCTTGTGTAACACTGAAGGCGACCATGAGCGAATGCGAGAGTCTATCAATACTTTGTTGCAAAAGCGAGTCGACGGTTTGATCCTGATGTGTTCTTCACTTGAAGGAGAGCGCATCGAAGTCTTCGAACAGTACCCTGATATTCCCGTAGTGGTGATGGACTGGGGGCCAATGCTGTTTACCAGCGATAAGATTCAGGATAACTCTTTGCGCGGAGGATATCTGGCGGCAAAACATCTTATCGATTCCGGTCACACCGAGATTGGCTGTATTACCGGCCCGTTGGTCAAACACCAAGCCCAAATGCGTTATGAAGGGTATAAACGCGCACTGAATGAATCAGGCTTAGACTTTAACGCCAATTGGATCATTGAAGCGGACTTTGAATGTGAAGGCGGGTTTGAGGCATTCAACAAAATGCTTGCGAAAGGCAGATTACCGAGTGCTATTTTTGTCTGTAACGACATGATGGCAATGGGGGTGATCAACGCAGCCAACGCGAAAGGGATTCGTATTCCTGAAGATATTTCAATTATTGGCTACGATGATATTCATATTGCTAAGTTTATGAGCCCATCACTGACGACTATCCATCAGCCAAAATACCGCTTAGGCAAAGCGGCGGTGGAAGCGCTGCTTAATCGACTTGAAAAAGGCGCAACGGACGCACAAGTGGTTCAGCTAGAGCCGACTCTAGTTGAAAGGGCAACCGTACAAAACATAAAGTAACCCAGAAACACGCTGCTCAACAGTTGACGGAAGTCTCTTGTTCGGATTCAGGCAGGTGCTGAGGTAAGCGCAATTTAAAATATACCCCCTGAGACAAATGAGACTCAAAGTACAACTCTCCTTTGAGTTTCTGTTTGACCAGATTGAAGACTAGATTAAGTCCTAACCCAGATCCTCCTTTGCCGCGTGCAGTCGTGTAAAAAGGTTCGAAAATTTTGCTATGCAGTGAAGCATCGACGCCACAACCATTATCTCTGTAGTGCACGATGATCGATTCATTTTGTTGTTCAAATACGATACTTATCTCCGGATTGGGTTGTTCATTAAACGCATGATTGATGCTATTGATGATTAAGTTAGAGATAACCTGAGTCAAAACACCGGGTAAGCTGTTCATCATTACCGAGAGTTCTCCTTGTAATCTCGGAGCTACAGGAAGCTTGCTTGTTTCTGGATACAAACTTGCGATCAGTGCATCTAACACCTGATAGACGTTGAACTCGCTTTGACTTTCGGAGACTTGATCGACGGCGGTCTGTTTAAAGTCTCGAATGAGCTTGGCTGCACGGTTAAGGTTGTTCTCGAGCATGCCGCTACTTTCGGTTAGTTGCTCCATTAAAAAGGTAAATTGTTCGTGAGTCAGATTTTGATTTTCGAATGACTGCGTCACCTCGTTGGCGATATCACGCACGACAGAACATGCGGTCACCGCGATACCAAGCGGTGTGTTGACCTCATGGGCAACGCCAGCTACCAGTCCTCCTAAGGCTGCCAGTTTTTCTGATTCAACCAGTTGCTCTTGAGTCTGCTTGAGTTGTTCCATGTTTTGTTTGAGATCTAATGTACGAGAAGCAACCGTGTGTTCTAGGTTCTTATTCAGTTCCTCAAGCTCAATTTGAGTAAGTTTTAGTTCGGTAATATTGATGGTGGTACCACGAAAGCCGACGAATTTGTCGTTCTCGAAGCGTGCTTTGGCATGAAAGAGTAGATAGTAGGTAATGCAGTTCATGGTGATCGTCTCTTCACACATAGAAAAATCACCTTGCTGCGCCAACTTTTGATGAAGGTTTGTGCAATGAGCTAATGCGGCGACCTGCTTAATTAGCGGCTTAGTGTCATAGGGAATATTAAGCGCAGACTGCATGCTCTCAGAGGCGTAGGTGAGATGACCGAACTGATCGGTTTCCCATAGCCAGTCTGAAGAGACGTGTGCAAACTCTGCTAATCGTTCCTGCTCACGCTGAATGTTGCCGTACAGACGCGTAATGTTAGTGGTGATTTTGTTTGCGTCATCGGCGAGCCAGTTTATCTCGTCGTCCTTTTCTGATATCCAGCGATAATGCGGCAGTACCAGAGGCTCAGTCGGATGTCTGGGGTTGTAATTACGCAGATGTCGGGCGATGGAAAAGAGCCGCTGATTGACACTTTTATGGAACACCATCAGGACGATAAAACAGACAAAGAGTGTTTTGCCTGCGTTCATCAGCAATGAGTAAATCGCTTGCCATATCAGATAGTTGTAGATTTGCTGTGCATCTGTTTGGATTTCGATTTTACCAATCGCTTCGACCAGTGTTGATGTAGGGTGATGATAGAGCAGGGTGTATCGCTTTGTGATCGGATTGTCGACGATTTCCGTGCCGGCCTGAAACTGATAATCGCCGCTTTTAATTCGTAGGTAATCGACTTTGGGCAAATTGACCAAGCCATCGATCTCTTGCTGCAATGACACAAGATCAAATTCCCACAAAGAGGCCGCAATCAAGGGAGCATGGATATCGCGAATTTCTATCTGACGTTGCCTGACTGCGTCAAACTCTTTCTGGTAGTCCCAAGCGAGCTGCAATAGTGTGATCAGCACAGTGATCGAACCACTGAGCAATATCATAATCAAAATAATGCGCCGACCGATACGGCTTGATATAGGGCTGCTTTGACTGTCTTCGATTTCTTTAGTGCGGCTCATATGTCTTCATTCAATAGTTTATCTGTTCAGTATAGACCTCGAGATTTGATTGTGATTAACGACATAAAGTGGAGGGTTGTGGAAGGGCAACTACACTTAACAAATACGGTAGGAGAGCCCAATGCGTTGGATAGTCATTTGCCTTATTTTTTCGTCACAAGCCTTAGCAACCAAAGTGCTACTTATTGAAAGTTATCACTCAGGTTACTCTTGGGATGCGAGTTACATCGAAGGCATAAAGCAAACGTTGTTGCCCTCTATTGAGTTCGAAACATTTCAGATGGACACTAAACGTCTACCGATGGAGCAATTTGAACGGAAATCAGAGCAGGCTTTTGCCGCCTATCAAGAGTTTAAGCCTGATATCGTTATGCTGGGTGACGACAATGCACTTAACTACATGCTCCCAAAACTGTACGATGAGCCAGTTTCCATCGTTTTCCTTGGTATTAACTCCAACCCGAGAGCAATATTGAAACAGTATCAAGGACAAGCCAATGTTACGGGTGTTTTGGAACGTCCACTGTTCGTCAAATCTCTCGGAGAGCTGAGGAATGTGTTCGCAACAAAGGAGTTCAAGGTTCTGATATTGTTTGATTCTGGGGTGACATCGCATATTGCGAAGTCGTACATTGATAATCAATACACAATGATTCGACAAAACCTTGGGATAGATGTTGAGATAAAAGCACTCGCGACTCGGCAGGCTTGGCGAAATCAGGTTGTCAGCGCGAAGCAGCAAGGCTTTACTGTAATCATCGTTGGTTTGTATCAAACACTGGTTGATGAGTACGGTGAGAATGTTCATGCTGAGGAAGTGATCGAGTGGACGAGCCAAAACTCACCATTACCGATTTTCGCATTTTGGGACTTTGCTGTTGGTGCTGGAAAAGCCGCTGGTGGCGTTGTGTTGTTTGGGCACAGTCATGGTGTTGAAGCGGCGGAAATGGTCAATCAGCTTGCAGTACAAGGCGCCTCAACCGTAATACCGATTGCGACCGGAAACCAAGGTAAGGCGATCTATTCGAAAAGTGAGCTGTCGCGTTGGGGGCTAAACATGCCACCTCACTGGCAGCAAATTGAGTAAATGTTGTAGTCAAACTAGCAGATAGTAAGAAGTTTGAAGTCAGTCTGCTGATTAGATTTACAAAATATTGAATTGCAGTTAAAAAGTATCAAAGTATTAGTGATTGATGACGATAACTAATAATGATCAAATATTGAAAGTAGAATTATGAGCGGATCAAGTAGTACGATTTTAACGGAAAGCGGCACCAACGAGCTGGAAATCATCGAGTTCCATTTAGTCAAAGAGTTGCCGGACGGTCGAAAGAAAACCTGCTATTACGGGATTAATGTCGCTAAGGTTCGTGAAGTAATTCAAGTACCAGATACGACAGATTACCCAAATGCACAGCCTCATATGGTTGGGGTGTTCTCGTCAAGAGACATCTTAACACCACTGGTGGATTTGGCTGGTTGGCTTGGTGTTCCGACCTCAAATGACAACTCACGTAAATTCGTTATTGTTACTGACTTTAACAATATGACTAATGGTTTTCTAATCGATAGCATTAGCCGCATTCATCGAATCTCTTGGAATGACGTTGAGTCACCTAGCCAGTTTTTGGAAGCGGGGGAACAAGATTGTGTGGTTGCTGTAGTTCGTAAAGATGGCAATCTCATCATGATATTGGATTTTGAGAAGATCATTGCTGACATCAACCCAGAACTGAGTATGGAAAAATACGATGTGACTTTGGATAAGAGCGTCGATCTTAACCAACGTATGGTCAAGAAGCGCAACGCCAAGACTCTAATGGTGGTCGACGATTCAGCGTTCATCCGCTCGATGATTCAAGATACATTGAGCTCTTCTGGTTACAACGTCATTGCGTGTAAAGATGGCGGTGAGGCACACGACAAATTAATGAATTTGATTGAAGTTGCCAAAGAAGAGAATCTACCAGTCAGTGAATTGATCGACGGCGTAGTGACTGACGTGGAAATGCCTCGAATGGATGGTATGCACTTGGTCAAACGGTTACGAGATAGCGAAGCTTACGCTAACATTCCAATTGTGATGTTTTCGTCACTGATGAGCGAAGACAACCGAGCGAAAGCATTGGCCTTAGGCGCAAATGACACGATTACTAAACCAGAAATTGGTCGCATGGTGTCGATGATGGATAAGTATGTTTTTCGCGACAATGCTAAATGATTAACAAATAAAAAAAGGATACGCAATGCGTATCCTTTTTTGTATTCAAGCGTAGATTAACCTTCGCTGCGAGTACTACGACCGTGACCACGTTCGCCACGGTAGTTACCACGGTGATCACCACCACGGTTACGGTCAAAGCGACGTTCACCTTCACGACGAGCACGACCACCTTCACGGTTGCCATCACGACCGCCTTCACGGTTACCACGGTAGCCACCTTCACGGTTGCCTTCGCGGCCACCTTCGCGATTACCACGGTAGCCGCCTTCACGATTACCACCTTCACGGTTACCACGGAAACCGCCGTCACGACGAGGTCCACCATCGCGACCGCCACGACGTGGCTCACGGAAATCGTTGAAGTCACAGACTACAGCGTCAACTTGCTTCTGACGGATACGTAGCTTACGTAGTTTGCCCGCAGTTTCAGAAGACATCGCTTTTGGTAGCTGAACGTAAGTTTCGCCTTGTGCTAGTTTGATTGCACCGATAGAACCTTTAGTC
Organism: Vibrio sp. TRT 2004; assembly: GCF_050113735.1. Taxonomy (NCBI): domain Bacteria; kingdom Pseudomonadati; phylum Pseudomonadota; class Gammaproteobacteria; order Vibrionales; family Vibrionaceae; genus Vibrio; species Vibrio sp. TRT 2004. The sequence continues at coordinate 28,323 of NZ_JBNJOH010000009.1, forward strand.
AGGCCCAGCTCGTTTGCAAGTGCACCAACGATATCTTTAACCTGAACACCTTGCTCGCGACCAACTTGAAGTTGGTAAGTATCCCAATCTTGAGTATTGAATGAGCGACCACCTTCGCGTCCGCCGTCACGACCACCTTCACGGCGCTCTTTACGACGTTGCTTGTCACGCTCAATTGCTTCAGTCATTGGGTCTTCGCCAATGTAGAACAGTGGACGTTTACCTTGTTGGCGCTTAAGCAGGATAGCGGCTAATGTCGCTGCGTCTAGTTCTAGAGATTCTTGAAGCTTTTCTACAAGCTCAGCAAATTTTTCTAGTGCTTTGTGTTCTTTTTCTGTTTCTAGTTCTGCGCCTAGTTTAGCTAGACGAGATTCTGCAACTTTGTCACGGTGAGGAAGTTGAATCTCTTCCATTGATGATTTAGTTACACGTTCGATAGTACGCAGCATACGTAGCTGGTTAGTGCGAACGAGAAGGATTGCTTTACCTTTACGTCCAGCACGGCCTGTACGACCGATACGGTGGATGTATGATTCAACATCGAATGGGATGTCGTAGTTGAATACGTGCGTAATACGTGGAACGTCAAGACCACGTGCAACAACGTCAGTTGCAACTAGGATATCGATAACACCTTGTTTGATGTGATCAACAGTACGCTCACGTAGAGACTGAGGGATATCACCGTGTAGTGCCGATGCTTTGAAGCCACGTGCACATAACCAGTCTGCTAGACGCTCTGTGTCTTGACGAGTACGTACGAATACGATTGACGCGTCAGTCTCTTCAGTTTCTAGAAGACGAGACATCGCTTCGTCTTTTTCTACGCCTTTAACAACCCAGAATTGTTGTTCTACTTTGTCTACTGTGTGGTTTTTACCAGCAACGTCAATCGTTTCTGGATCACGAAGGAAACGCTCAACAATGCTTTTCAGCATTGGAGGCATAGTCGCTGAGAATAGTACGCGTTGCGCAGATTCTGGAGCGTGCTCCATGATCTCTGTTACATCATCAACAAAGCCCATGTTTAACATTTCGTCTGCTTCATCAAGGACGAATGTATGAACTTCGTCAAGATGCAGACGATCACGGTTGATAAGGTCTTGAACACGACCAGGAGTACCGACTACGATTTGCGCACCGTTCTTAAGTGCACGCATTTGATCAACGATAGATGCACCACCGTAGATCTCGAGCACTTTAAGGCCATCGATGTTTTTACCTAGGTTCTTAATTTCAGCCGCTACCTGAATCGCAAGTTCGCGAGTTGGCGCAAGAACGATAGCCTGAGGCTTACGTTGTGCTAGGTCTAGCTTGTTAAGAAGAGGTAGAGAGAAAGCCGCAGTTTTACCAGTACCAGTCTGAGCTTTACCTAGTGCGTCTTTACCTGCCAATAGGTGCGGGATAGCCGCAGCCTGAATTGGAGTTGGTGAAACGAAACCCATACCTTCAAGAGCTGAAAGAATTGGGTCGTTAAGCGCTAGGTCGCTGAACTGAATTACGGAATCTGTCATTGGGATCCTACTTTATATATGTCAACAAAAGGTCCCACGAGCTCTACCAATTCCAATACCAATCCAGTTGAGAGCTGATTCCATTCAGATGCGGAAAAGTCGTAAATCGCATCAAGCCACTAGGGACGTAAATAAGGGGGCGGATTATTCCCTAAAAGCATAAAAAAAGCTAGAAAAAATTGAATTTCATCACAATTATTCCCTTAATTAAGTCATCTAGTTTATATCTTGCTCATCTCGATACACCAATAGCATGAAATCTGACCATTTTACGGCATGGGGTAACTGATTGAATTAATGGCGAAACGATAAGTTGTCATGTTTATGCGCTAGCTAGGCTATAGACGCAGTGATATAGTGGGCGGAATTTTTTGGTTAGATACTTACTCGGTAAAACAAGATAGATGTTCCAAGATAACCCTCTACTGGCTCAACTCAAGCAGCAAATTCAAGAAACGCTTCCTAAGAAAGAAGGCACGATTAAGGCAACTGAGAAAGGCTTCGGCTTCTTAGAAGTCGACAGTAAAACGAGCTTCTTTATTCCACCACCATATATGAAGAAATGTATGCATGGTGACAAAGTCAAAGCCATCATCCGTACAGAGAAAGAGCGTGAAGTAGCGGAACCTGAGGAGCTGATTGAGCAAGGTCTAACTCGTTTTATTGGTCGCGTGAAACTGATCAAAGGCAACCTAAATGTCACCCCTGATCATCCGCAGCTTAAAAAGCTGGCTTTAAAAGCGAAGACACGCAAAGGGATTAAAAGCGATGATCTAAAAGAGGGCGACTGGGTCGTCGGTCATTTAACTCGCCACCCGCTAAAAGGTGACAATGGTTTCTTTGTCGAGATTAGCGACAAAATCACCGATGCGGACGATAAGATCGCACCTTGGTGGGTAACACTGGCTCAGAATGATTTACCCAATAGTGAACCTGCTGGTATTGAACACTGGGAAATTAAAGATGATGCCGATCTAGAACGTATCGATATGACTCACATTCCGTTTGTCACAATTGATGGCGCTTCTACCAAAGATATGGACGATGCTCTGTATGCAAAGAGAACTCAATCCGGTGATTTTGAACTCACTATCGCTATTGCGGATCCAACGGCGTATATCTCAGCAGACAGTGAAATGGATAAGGTGGCACGCGAACGTGGTTTTACTATCTATTTACCTGGGCGCAATATCCCAATGTTGCCAAGAGACCTTGCTGATGAATTATGTTCATTAATGCAAGATGAAGTTCGCCCAGCCCTTTGCTGTACTGTGACCGTCGGACAAGATGGTGTGATTGCGGATGATATCCAGTTCTTTGCCGCCAATATCAAGTCTCATGCACGCCTAGTGTACGACCATGTGTCTGATTGGTTAGAGTCTGGCTCATCCAGTGAGTGGCAACCAAGCGAAGTGACGGCGCAAGTTGTCCGTGACTTATACGACTTTTCATTGGCTCGTGCACAGTGGCGTGAACAGAATGCAGTGGTGTTCCCTGATCGTCCAGACTATCGATTTGAACTCAGTGAAGACAACGATGTGGTCGCGATTCATGCCGATATGCGCCGCAGTGCGAACCGTTTGGTTGAAGAGGCGATGATTACCGCCAATATTTGCGCAGGACGTACACTGAAGCAGGCGTTTAATTCAGGTGTGTTTAACACTCACTCTGGCTTTAAAGCTGAGAAAATCCAAGATGTTATCTCGTTCGTCAATGCAGAAGGCGATTTGCCGTTCACTGTAGAGTCTGTGGCAACGTTGGAAGGATTTGCTGAGTTACGTCGTTGGTTAAGCCAACAAGAGACGAGTTACTTGGACAACCGCATTCGCAAATTCCAAAGTTACAGTGAAATGGGCAATCAGCCGTTACCACACTATGCGATGGGTTTAGACATTTATGCGACTTGGACCTCACCAATTCGTAAGTATGGTGACATGATCAATCACCGTATGTTGAAAGCGCATATTTTAGGCAAAGAGCCTGAGCAAGTTGCAGACGAAACCGTAGGCGAAGAGTTGGCGATTCATAGAAAGCACCACAAGATTGCTGAACGTAACGTTGGTGACTGGCTATATGCTCGTACGTTGGCGGAAGAGCCAGCAAAAGAGACCAAATTCCAAGGTGAAATCTTTGATATCAACCGTGCAGGCATGCGTGTTCGTTTATTAGAGAATGGTGCTGCTGCCTTTATCCCTGGTTCCCTCATCTTAGCCAACAAAGAGCGTCTGGATTGCAACGGTGACATGGGCACAGTTTCTGTCGACAAAGAACTAACATACCGTTTGGGTGATGTTCTTGAAGTGGTGTTAACGGAAGTTAATCAGGAAACGCGCAGTTTAGTTGCCAAACCTACTCAAGTATTTGCTGACTTAGAGTGTGCAGAAGAGCCCGCTTCTGAGACAGATTCGTAACCTTTCCTACCTGCGAAAAAATGCCAGTCGTCTGACTGGCATTTCAAATAATCGTTGCGCACATTTTTTTGTTCTCGAAAAAGGTTAATCACCAGTAATTGCTTCCCGCTTACTGACTTCAATTAACTCAATAACGCTTGATACGCCATATTTGTCTAAGATTCTTCGCTTATATGTACTCACTGTTTTTGGACTCAAGCCCAAAATATGCGACACGTCATTATTCGATTTTCCTTGCAATAAGTAGTTCAATACCATCACCTCCCGATTGGATAGTTTGGGCACCTTAGATGATATATCTCTCTGATTTGACTTAAAAAAGTTATAACCACTCAGTACCGTTTCCAAGGCGTTAATAATAACGTCCTGACCCTCTGATTTATCTATGTAGCCATTTGCTCCCAGTTCATAAGCGACTTTAGAGCAGTAGTCTTGGCTATTGCAGGAGAAAAACACAGTTTTTCCACTGTATCCGTGAGATTTTGCGCGTCGGAAAAACTGAAATCCATCGGCGCTATCTAAGTTGACGTCCAAGATTAATAGATCAAACTCATGTGAAGAGATAATACTGATAGCCTGTTTGTAATTGCTAGTACAGACAATATTATCAACCGATTTAATTCGGGATAAGATGATTTTAAGTGACTCACACACGATAGGGTGGTCATCATATATAAGGACGGCGTGTTTTTCCATTCCATTACTTTTAAACATAGTATTACTTCTTTTTAGTTTTGTGCTACTGTTACGTGAGCTGAATAAAAACATTAACTACATGATTTATATGGGTAATTAAGGACTTGCTTTACTTTTATTTAGATGTGACTCATGTATGTCAATTCTTGTTCAACTGAGCATATTAATGCATGTCATATTCTATAATACATTTGTAGAATATAACCTGATTTATGGGGATAACATTTATAGTTTTGCATTAAATACGATATTTCCTACACGAAGAGAATGAGAAATGTAGGATTTTTTCTCTAGAGTAAAAGGCTAATAAATGTCAAGCTAGCCTATAATGAAAATGCTTCAGTTGACTTAAATAAATATCATTCTATTTAATTTTGGTGTGTTTTATTCGCAGTGGCCTTGTTTATTGGGCAATGGAATGCGCTCGCTATCAATCACTCCAGAACATCTGTTTGGGATCTTTATCTATTTCTCGTATCAGGGCGGTCAAGTCGGTACTGTGAGGTAGAAATGGGTAAGGTATCCAAGTGTCTATTTGAGTTTCATGGGGGATGAACAACTGCCAACGTTGGGTATTGGCGCACCAAGATAGTTTCGCAATATAATCCATGTAATCGCAGTGAGCTGAATCGAGTAAGAAATGCTGTTTTATGAAGATGACACCGTTATTGGTGACCTCGTAACGGGCTTTACCTAACTCGGCTGGTGTGTTTTGGTTTCTCACTTTACAGATCGACTCTGCACGACTTTCAACCTGACGTTGTAGCAAACTTACTAATCCCATTGCACTCTCACTTCAGTAATGTGCTGTATTCTAATCAGAGCAGAATACCTAATGCATACAGATACTATTTACATCAGAACTATTTATCTGCCCAGTTTTTCACAAAATTGTCATCTTATGGAAATATTATGAGGTCGGCTAACTCGAGTCTATCAACTATCAGGAGAAAAATATGATTCGCATTGCGCTGGCTGCACTTTTATCTACATCATTGGTTTCAGCGCCAATATTTGCGAAAGAAGTAAACGTATCAGGTTCAACTTCTGTTGCACGTATCATGGATGTCTTAGCGGAAAAATTCAATGCCACTCACCCTGAAAGCTTTATAGCGGTTCAAGGTGTAGGCTCAAGTGCGGGAATCACGCTTGTTAATAAGGGTGTTGCAAACATAGGAATGAGCTCGCGTTACCTGACTGAGAGTGAACAAACTGAATCATTGACGGTGATGCCAATTGCTTACGATGGACTCGCTGTTGTCGTGAATAAGTCGAATATGGTTGACAATGTGACACGAGAACAGTTGTTTGATATCTACAAGGGCAAGATTACTAACTGGAAGCAGATCGGTGGTAGTGACCAAAAAATTGCTGTGGTAACGCGAGAAGCGTCTTCAGGTTCGCGTTATAGCTTTGAAAGCTTAATGGGTTTAACTAAGACGATTAACGGTCGAATGGTCTCGGACATCAATCCAGATAACTTAGTCGTTAATAGCAATAGTATGGTTAAAACGATCGTTAACCATAACAAGCAGGCGATCGGTTTTATTTCAACGGGTTCGGTAGATAGTTCGATTAAAGCAATTCAGTTTGAGGGAGTCGACCCTAATACCAATAACATTGCGTCAGGGAAGTATGGATTGGCCCGCCCGTTCTTAGTGCTTTACGATCAAAGTCGTCTGAGCGAAAGCGCTCAAGAGTTTGTACACTACTTGGCGGAAGATGAAGCGAAAAATCTGATTGATGAGTACGGTTATACCTCCATCAGAGACAAAAAACAGAAGTAATAGCGATTTTCCACGACTTTGTTGGGTAATTTGATGGAACTAAATCAGGACGTTACGATCTGATCAGCTACATCAGTTAATCAGCGTAGCCTTATGCCGAAACCTCGTTACAAACAAGATCACAGGGCTAGGTATGGCTGAAACAATGATGACCGCCTATAGAGATAAAATAAGCCCCTATGAGTAGGGGCTTTCTATCAGCGGGACTTTTAATGAGCAGACTTGTTAGTCGAGCTCCACTCCAGATTCTTTATACAATCGACGACATGCTTTGCCGTCACTGTGGAACAAGTGGCAACGGTGAGCTGGAATGCCTACCGATAACTTATCACCTGGTTCAACCGCTAGGGTATCTGGTTGACGGAAGATCATGTCTGCATCAGCGGCATCGATATGTAGATAAGCTTGTGTCTCGTTACCTAGTTTTTCGACGATATTGACTTCACCTTCAATGATTGCGTCACCTTGATTTGACGGTAGTAAATGTTCAGGACGGATACCCAGTGACATACGTTCACCACGCGTCACTGTCGTGCCATCGACAGGGATCCAGAAAGTCGTCCCGTTTGCCAACTGAACCATAACGCGCTCTTTCTCAACGGCTTCGATAAATACACTCATAAAGTTCATTTTAGGAGAGCCAATGAAGCCTGCAACAAATCGGTTTTGTGGGTAGTGGTAAAGTTCTAAAGGCTTGCCCACTTGAGAGACAAAACCAGCATCCAATACCACGATTTTGTCAGCCATGGTCATCGCTTCTACTTGGTCATGCGTTACATAGATCATGGTGCAGCCCAGTTTGCGCTGTAGCTTTGTGATCTCTGAACGCATCTGTACGCGAAGCGCAGCATCTAGGTTAGACAGAGGTTCGTCTAGTAGGAATACATCGGGTTGCGAAACGAGTGTTCGCCCGATTGCAACACGTTGACGCTGACCACCAGAAAGCGCTTTTGGTTGACGTTCTAGAAGATGACTGAGCTGGAGGATTTCCGCTGCGTGTTCAACGCGTTTATCTATTTCGTTTTTATCCGCTTTGGCAAGTTTGAGACCAAAAGACATGTTGTCGTAAAGGTTTAGGTGAGGATAAAGTGCGTACGACTGGAACACCATGCCGACCCCACGCTTTGATGGCTCAACGTCGTTCATTCGTTCATCGCCAATATATAGGTCGCCGGAAGTGATGTCCTCTAAGCCAGCGATACAGCGTAGCAGTGTAGATTTACCACAGCCTGATGGACCAACAAATACGACAAACTCACCTTCTTGAATGTCTAGATCTACATTCTTTGAAATCAGTAAGTCACCGTAAGCTTTACATACATTTTTTAACGTGACACTCGCCATCTAGCTCGTCCTCGATCAATTTTATATTTTACTGCCTATCATTATATGAATTATGGACAAGGCAATAATAGTAGGAATTAGGTAAGAAAATGGATTTTTTACAGGTAAGAAAATATGGGTGAAGGAGTTCCTCGCGACACCCATCAAGCCAAAGTCAAGTTTGCTTCCCCCGTGTAACACAAGCTTCTCCCCCGGTTGAATCAGTTACCTGAATACCTATGTCACTTGTGTACTCTTAGCAAACCCTCGCGGCATTGCAACCAGTGACATGATTCATGTCTTACTGGAAAGGGTTCTTACCATCCACTCTTGGATGACTGTAGTTTGCGGAAAAATGAGGGCAACGACATCCTCCTATACGCAATAATTGTAGGGGGAGTAGGAGGGGATGAGGTTATCAAGGGATGAGAAAGCACAAAGAGATCAAGTTCAAATTATTGCTTGCATTTATATAGAGTTCGATCACGTTCGAGAGTTGATTTGTGACTTAGGTCGCTAACCTGTATCGATGGAGATCACGAAAATAGTCCATAATAGCGAGGGCGTAGGGAGTAGGAGGATGAGCCATTGATTCGTTTGGCTGAAAATAACTGCTGAAATACGGTGAAGCCTCTGGTTGAGCCCTACAACACAAATATAAAAAGGATATGAACATGAAAAATGCCCTAAGCACAGTAGCACTAGGAACTCTTGTTGCTCTTGGCTCATTTGGCGCAAATGCTGCTATCGAAGAAGGTCAACTAACGATCTGGATCAATGGTGACAAAGGCTACAATGGACTTGCTGAAGTAGGTAAACAGTTTGAAGAAGATACTGGTATCAAGGTAACAGTTGCTCACCCTGACGCACTTCAAGACAAGTTCCCACAAACTGCTGCAACTGGCGACGGTCCTGATATTGTGTTCTGGGCCCACGACCGTTTCGGTGGCTACGCAGAAGCGGGTCTGCTGGCTGAAGTGAACCCGTCAAAACAACTTAAAGAAGGTATTGTCGATTTTGCTTGGGATGCAGTTAAGTACAACGGCAAGCTAATCGGCTACCCAGTAGCGGTAGAATCTCTATCTCTTATCTACAACAAAGATCTTGTACCAAATCCACCTAAGAGCTGGGAAGAAGTCGCGGCTCTAGACGCTAAGCTAAAAGCAGATGGCAAATCCGCAATCATGTGGAACCTGAAAGAACCGTACTTCACATGGCCTCTAATGGCAGCTGATGGCGGTTACGCATTCAAATATGGTGCAGCTGGCTACGATGTGAAAGATGCAGGTATCGCGAAAGATGGCGTTAAAGACGCAATGAACTTTGTGAAAGGTCTTGTCGACAAAGGCGTGATTTCTTCAGACATGGATTACTCTGTCTCTGAGTCAGCGTTCAACCAAGGTAAAACAGCAATGACAATCAATGGCCCATGGGCTTGGGGTAACATTGAAAAGTCTGGCATTAACTACGGTGTAACGACGCTACCTAAGTTCAACGGCCAATCTTCAAAACCTTTTGTTGGCGTACTAACTGCTGGTATCAGCACTGCTTCACCAAACAAAGATCTCGCGGTTGAGTTCATTGAGAACTACCTACTAACCAACGAGGGTCTACGTAAAGTAAACAACGACAAACCACTTGGTGCGGTTGCTCTTAACTCATTCCAACGTGAACTTGATGCTGACAAGCGTATTGCAGCCACAATGGACAACGCAATGAATGGCGAAATCATGCCTAACATCCCACAAATGGGCGCATTTTGGGGTGCCGCTAAAAACGCAATCATTAACGTTGTTGACGGTCGCCAAACTGTAGATGCAGCACTTGCTGATGCAGAAAAACAAATGACCAAATAATTTAGTAATACCCTTTTGAGGAGAGGGTAACCTCTCCTCCTTTTCAAGTTTTATTATCGCTAGCAGGTTCTCTTATGCAGTCAGTTCAAGGTACAGATGTTATGCCATCTACAACAACGAGCTTGCCATCAAGTAAAAGCGTATTCATCAAATGGGGCGTATTGGCCTCTGTTGGTATTGTTAATGGCTACGCAACCGTTCTTATGTATTCTCGTGGTGAGACGGCTTTTGCGCTACTTACCCTTATTTTAACCGCTCTGGCGTTGTACATTTTTGGTAGTAAAAAGACATACGCACACCGTTACATTTATCCAGGCATCGCAGGCATGATTCTATTCATCCTGTTCCCTCTTGCTTACACGGTCAGTCTTGCTTTCACTAACTACAGTGCGAAAAACCAACTTTCATTTGACCGTGCCCAAGTGGTACTGATGGATCGTACATTCCAAAGTGGTGATAGCTATCCATTCACTCTGTATAAAACAGAGACAGGTCACCTTCTTTCAATTAAGAAGGGTGATCAACTGCTAGCAACTGATGTTTTTGACCTTGCTTCCCTGACAGCAAGCGATATGGATTTGAAGCCTGTTGACTCGATTGAGGGTGACAAGGAACAAATTAAGACGATTATCAGCCACAAAGTGGCACTGGGTAATCTCGACCTGCACCTTCCAAATGGTGACGATATCCGCATGAGCGGCTTACGTAAGTTTGCTGCGGTTGTACCGCTCTACACGATGCAAGATGACGGCGAGACGCTCTACAACAACCGTACTGGTGAAACTCTACGTCCAAACATGGAGATTGGTTTCTACCAGCCTATTGACGAGAACGGTCAATTTAGTGGTGCGACGGTATCTCCTGGTTTTGTCGTCGACATTGGTGCGAAGAACTTTGAGCGAGTTTGGAAAGACGAAGGTATTAAAGAACCGTTTGTCAGCATCTTCATTTGGACAATTCTTTTCTCAGCGTTGACCGTTGGTCTGACCGTGATCATTGGTCTGGTACTTGCGAGTATCGTTCAATGGGAGGAGATTAAGGGTCGTGCAATCTACCGAGTGTTGCTAATTTTGCCTTACGCAGTGCCAGCGTTTATCTCAATCCTAATCTTTAAAGGTTTATTTAACCAAAGCTTTGGTGAGATCAACATGGTACTAGAAGCACTATTTGGTATCAGTCCATCGTGGTTTTCAGATCCGCTAACGGCGAAGGCAATGATCGTCATCGTTAACACTTGGTTAGGTTTCCCTTACATGATGATTCTGTGTATGGGTCTGCTTAAAGCGATTCCGGATGACCTTTACGAAGCCTCGGCAATTGATGGTGCTAACTTCTTTGATAACTTCCGTACTATCACATTACCGTTGATGATCAAGCCGCTTACTCCGTTACTTATTGCGAGTTTCGCGTTCAACTTTAACAACTTTGTTCTAATTCAGTTGTTGACTCAAGGTGGACCAAACATGATTGGTACTTCTGAGCCAGCGGGTTACACCGACTTACTCGTCAGCTACACCTACCGTATCGCATTTGAAGGTGGTGGCGGTCAGGACTTTGGTCTGGCAAGTGCTATCGCAACGCTTATCTTCCTATTGGTTGGTGGATTGGCACTACTCAACTTACGCTTCACTAAGCTGTCTCAAGATTAAGGAGTACTGACAATGGCAATGGTACAAGGTAAGTCACTTAAATACCGCGTATGGGCGACGCATATTGCCCTATGGATTTTCTTGTCAGCGATTATCTTCCCACTACTGATGGTGGTTGCGATCTCATTCCGTGAAGGTAACTTCGCAACGGGTAGCCTGATTCCAGATAATCCGTCACTGGAGCACTGGAAACTGGCATTAGGTTTCTCTGTTACAAACGCTGATGGCTCGGTTACACCACCGCCGTTCCCTGTTCTTACTTGGTTGTGGAACTCTGTGAAAGTTGCGGGTATTACATCTGTGCTTATTGTGGCTCTGTCTACTACTTCAGCGTACGCTTTTGCTCGTATGCGTTTTAAAGGCAAAGAAACGATTCTGAAAGCAATGATGATTTTTCAGATGTTCCCAGCCGTGCTAGCCCTTGTGGCACTTTATGCGCTGTTTGATAAGTTGGGTCAGTACATTCCGTTCCTTGGTTTGAATACACACGGTGGTCTAATTTTCTCTTACCTTGGTGGTATCGCACTGCATGTTTGGACCATCAAAGGGTACTTTGAAACGATTGACACCTCATTGGAAGAAGCCGCAGCTCTTGATGGTGCGACACCTTGGCAGGCGTTTAGATTGGTACTACTCCCTCTTTCTGTGCCAATTCTTGCGGTAGTGTTTATTCTGTCGTTCATTGGTGTTGTAGGAGAAGTTCCTGTGGCGTCATTGCTACTTTCTGATGTAAACTCTTACACATTAGCGGTTGGTATGCAGCAATACCTCTACCCTCAAAACTATTTGTGGGGCGATTTTGCAGCGGCAGCAGTACTGTCTGCCTTACCAATAACCATCGTATTCTTACTTGCTCAGCGCTGGTTGGTCGGAGGATTGACCGCCGGTGGTGTGAAAGGTTAATAAGAACGATAAGGGCGACCGCAAGGTCGCCCATTTGTTTCTCTGCTTAACACTTTTGGTTTGGCCGCCGATCAGTTAAGAAGAGAGCATAACTGGCGTTACGCATAGCTGGCTGTTAGCTAGATTCCTTACTATTTACTACTAACAGTTTTTGTAACCATTGCCCGGCTTGTCCGGGTATTTTTATGTCTGAAATTCAGCTATCAAGGGATTATACGGAGGCAAAAATGGAACGGCAGGGTCGAATAGCTGTGTTGCGAGGAGGCGGTGATTACAAAATGCAACGCATAGAGGCGTTGCAGATAGTTGCGGCAAAAAGCACAGAAATGCTAGGGTTTATAGCTCGCGGTTAGAAGGCGCACAGCCTAAATGTTGCAAAAGCACATAGATACTTTCCTGTGATAACGCCACTTTGCGAAAGAGATCAGCAAACAGCTCATCACCACCGAAGCAAGTACGAATGTAGTGGTTAATCTCTGTGTCGTTATACCCTTCAACGTACATTGTTCTCACCCATTGATATTCGATCGCTTTAAGGTTCAGCAGCGTTGTTTCACTCAATGTGGTTTGACTCAGGTTCAAGGTCTATTCCTTCAATTGTTTCTGTGCTCAAGGATTTAAACAAAGAAACATGAAAGAAAAATGACAGAGGCTGGGTTGTGGTGCCAAAACACTCTCTGCCATCACAACCGTGTGTTGAATGGGTTATTTCAGATACTTGACGTGAGCTTCCATCTCTTCACCGATCTGCTTGCGCATATTCATCAGACGGATGGCTGAGTCGCGTAATTCGATGTCTTCAGGTGTCTCTGGAACCCATTCTGGAACAGAGGTAGGTTTGCCTTCTTCATCGACCGCAACCATGATCACGATGCAGTGAGTAGTTAACCTGTTCTTGAGCTCTTTAGGATCGCAAGCCTGTACATCGATTGCGATATGCATGGAGCTTCGACCTGTGTAAATCACTTTGGCACTGACTTCGACCAAGTTACCCACATGAATAGGTTGAACAAAGCGAATTCCGCCTGCGTAGGCAGTAATACAATACTTACCACTCCATCCGGCAGCATTAGCGTATGCCGCTAAATCTATCCATTTCATCACGGCGCCACCATGGACTTTACCGCCAAAGTTAACATCTCCGGGCTCAGCTAGAAAACGTAAGGTTATATCTCGTTGACCAGTACTCATCTGTCAATCCTTATTGTTATAGGTGTGTTTACGACTCGCTAAAATACTAGATAACAAAGCTGTCAATTATCTGCAACATCTATTGGAGTTTAGACGCAAAAACAAGGTCTCAAGCCTGATATTGTCGTCGTATGCAGCACTTCGTGGTCTTACGATTGAAGCGGCATACTCTTGGGCGTTTTTTTTAAACTTCTGTTCATGTTTGATTCATTTTGAGTTCGTTAAGCTAAAGCTAACTTAATAGAGGATTGATTATGAATAGAATGATTACTGGCGTATTTGCGCTTTTCATCGGATTCTTTACCCTCATATTTGGCTTGATTCTAGCTATACCGCTAACGATAGCGGCGCTTATTACAGGTAAAAAACTCGAACGAGCAATTAAAATGAACCACCCTATGTTCAGCCAAGGTAACCGTAAAAACGTTATCGAGGGTGAATTTGAAGAAGTCTCCAAATAATGACCGTAGTATAGACGGCACTTGTGACTCTCTCGTGGTGAAAACAAAAAGGCCACTACCATAAAACGGAAGTGGCAACTACGGGGGATTATTATAGGTATTAGTGTTGTGGAGTTTTGCTCCCGAGAAGGTGAGAGCGATATTCTGTTATAAGCAGGCTCTATCCAATAGAACCCGCTTATTTATCCCGCGAGATTATTTTGTAGGGAACGTTTTGTAACGAACACCCATCATCTGTTCCATACAGTGAACAACTTGGCAGCTGTAGCCGAATTCGTTGTCGTACCAAATGTACAGAACACAACGGTTATCTTGAGCAATCGTCGCCGCGCCATCAACGACACCAGCAAAACGAGAACCAACAAGGTCAGTTGATACGATTTCAGTAGATTCAGTGTAATCGATTTGCGCCGCTAGCTCAGAGGTCAAAGCGATTTCACGTAGGTAGTTGTTCAACTCTTCCTTGTTAGTCCCTTTTTCTAGGTTAAGGTTTGCAACAGCCATAGAGACGTTAGGCGTTGGTACTCGAATTGCGTTACCAGTTAGCTTACCTGCTAGTTCAGGTAGTGCTTTAGCAACCGCTTTCGCTGCACCCGTTTCAGTCAATACCATGTTTAGCGAAGCGCTACGACCACGACGCTCTCCTGAGTGGAAATTGTCAATTAGGTTTTGGTCGTTAGTGAACGAGTGAACGGTTTCAATGTGACCAGAAGTGACAGTGTATTTATCATTGATCGCTTTTAGTACCGGAGTAATAGCGTTCGTTGTACAGCTCGCCGCAGAAATAATCGTGTCTTCAGGTTGAATAACGCTGTCGTTAACACCAAACACAACGTTCTTAATGTCGCCTTTGCCTGGAGCCGTCAGCAGAACTTTTTCTGCGCCGTTACACTCTAGGTGCTGGCTCAGACCTTCAGCATCACGCCATACACCTGTGTTATCAACAACGAGAGCGTTGTTGATGCCATAGCTGGTGTAATCCACTTCTTGTGGTTTGTTTGCGTAGATAAACTGGATGAAGTTGCCATTTGCAATGATTGCTTTGCGCTCTTCATCAACAATGATGCTGCCATTGAACTGACCGTGAACAGAATCACGACGTAGCAAGCTGGCGCGTTTTTCTAGATCGCCTTTTTTACCACCACGAACGACAACGGCTTTTAATCTTAGTGGGTAGCCTGGGCCGCTTTTCTCAACAAGTAGACGAGTAAGCAGACGACCTATACGACCAAAGCCGTAAAGCACGACGTCACGTGGTTCCGTAACGCTCTTGCCATCCATAGCACCCATTAGAGCAGTGTGAAGGAAATCCTTTACGCCATGCTCATCATCTCGTCCTTTCCAGAACTCGTGCGCAAGCTGACCAACGTCGACACGACATGGTGACAGTTCCATTTCAGATAACGCTTTAATCAGTGGAAGAGTTTGTTCTGGGGTAAGAGAAGTACCTGTGTAACGGCGTGCTAGACGGTGAGTTTTGATGATATCAATGGTTGCCGCGTTGACTAGTGTTTTACCGAAAAGTAAAACTTCTACGCCTTTCTGACGGTAAAGCTGACCAAGCAGGGGAGAAATAGATTCCGCAATCGTTTGGCTAGTTTGCCAGTCTAAAAGATGTTTCTCTGGACTCATGTTTCGTTTGGACCTTTCACGTTTTGGGGACTGACTCTACTTTGCTGTTGTAGGGGAGCAGGTAGAGATAAATAAACTATGTATTATTTTTGTAATTTTTATGCGGCAGGATTGTAAGGTCTAACATCTTATTCTGCTAGTAAAATTAATATGAGACCTAAAGGCCATAGATTGAGGGTGATTTGGCGAAAAATACTGTAATGAGTACGAGGGAACGCCTATTGACTTTTTTAAAGGATGTAGCTTATTTCGTGATAAAAAATACTTGTCGCACATAAAATGTGTAACAAGAATGCGATTTATCTCGTCTGTCTGTGATCAAAGTTGATTAATACACTTAAAAGGTAAACGATACACCCGCGGAAACGACATCGACTTTAGACGCGAGCGGTTTGCTCGGATCTTGCAACTGAGTAAACTGTCCACTGATCACGTTTTGCTCTCCTGTGAACCGTTGCCATTCGAGAGATGTATTGATTTGTGGTGTCCAGTCATAACGAAATCCGACTAAGTAGCTTTCGCTGGTTCTTGAAACCCGAGCCTGACCATATTGAATATAAGGTGTGATTTTCCCCAAACTGTAATCTAGCCCCGCATACCAGTTAGCACTAATATCCTTGGTTAAGATAGCTTCTGCTTGAAAGTGCAACCACTGGCTAGCCATAACTCTTCGATTGCGATTCACAGCTTAGATTTGGTGCTTTCTGATTTGAGTTGGCTCTATTACTGGATGGAGAGAGAGGCTTGGCTGACTCAGGAAATCAACTGGTTCGGTTGGGTATACACAGATTATGCGGAGGAGTACTTTCGTATCAGTGAAAGGCAGCAGTTCTATTTGGACAAATTTATTAATCTCGGCGCGGACTCTGAGCAGATCGATGTGCTACTCGACATTTTGGCTAGCCGAGATTTTCAGCAAGCACTGTGGTTAATCGCAATTTTAGGCGTTACCATTTTTACTGTGATGTTTACCTGGGGATATAGCACCCTGATGCGAATCAACAGCGAGCTCAACCAAATCATAGAACAACAAAAAGAGTATGAACAAAAACTGGTAATGGCAAAAGAAGACGCTGAGGCAGCCAGCCGAGCAAAAAGTATCTTTCTTGCCAATATGTCCCATGAGATTCGCACGCCCCTAAACGGAATTATTGGCATGGCGGAAATACTCTCGGATAGCCATCTATCGAGCAGCCAGAAAGAGATTTTGTCGGACATTGATACCTTGTCTCATGCCCTGCTAGTGCTGATCAACGATATTTTAGATTTGTCTAAGATTGAATCTGGAAACCTGATGCTATCAATTCACAGCGTCAGTTTACGAGAAATGGTGTTTGACACAATTAATATGATTAGTTCAAAAGCGCTAAAGCAGGACGTCGAATTGAAAGTTGAGTTCGCGGATGATCTTTCTAACCATATTGATATCGATGACTCTCGCTTTAAACAAGTTCTGATGGACTTGCTCAGTAATGCGGTGAAGTTCACCCAACAGGGATCGGTCAGTATTGAAGTGGCAGCACAGGAAGGGTTCCTCGTTTGTCATGTTGCTGACAGTGGGGTAGGCATTTCACAGGAAAAGCTGAGTGAAATTTTCAAGCCATTTACTCAAGAGGATGGCAGTATTACACGCCGATTATTGCCTTGACGGCTAGCGTATTGCCTGAAGAAATTCAGAATTGTTTTGGCGTTGGTATGGACGCTTATCTGCCTAAACCCTACAAATCACAACAATTGTTTGAGACCTTAAATTTTAATTAAGGTTGACCAAGTTCGCTCAATGGCAGCCAGTTCACTTTTACGCCGGCTTGCAAAAACATCTCTTGGCTTACGGTGATTTTGTCTCCCCAACGGGATAGAAAGTCAGCTGTTTGCTCGGGGCAGTGGACTGCGGAAATACCTGTCTGGATAATTTTGGCGGCGCAATTCGGGCAAGGAAAGTGAGTTACCCAGATTTCACATCCATCTAAATCACGTTTAGCAAACAAAATGGCGTTTTCTTCGGCGTGAAGCGTTTTCAAATATTTCATCTCTCGATCATCGGTCATCGCGCTATCGGAAATACCGTGCGGGTAGCCATTGAAACCCACAGAGACAATTCGGTTCTGTTTAGTAATAACGGCGCCAACCTGAGTAGACGGATCTTTACTCCAAGAGCCGACTAATTCCGCCATTTGGTAAAAACGTTGAGCCCACTTAGAAATCATTGAGTCTGTCCTCTAAAAGATATCGGCCTAGAATTGAACTAGGTTAATTGAGTTCTGTGATATTGATCTGGTCATAATATCCTAATTTAAGTGCAGTTAGTCCAGAAAAAAGCGCTGCTGTTTGGTGGATTCACTCTCGTACAAGGAGGCTTAGTGATCCAAGTCACTTTATCAAAGCGCAAGAATGCAGTGATACGCCTGTCACTTTGTGCGAGATCTCTCACGAGGTCGTGAGCATTGAGAGCTTGGTTGTTTGAGAAAAACAGTAAAGTTAATCGTAACTTATTAATATTAAATGTTTTGTATGTTTCTTGAGCAAAGGAAAAATTATCAAAAATGAAAATTTATCCGTTGTGAAAAAATACCGTTAGCTTAATCTTAATTTGTCGGCAGGATGCAGACACGGAACAGGAAAGACCCAAGGATAGGTCATCTTCAGGAAGAAGATTCGATTATTCAGGATGAATAATTGGCATGGAAAGCGAAGGACACCGCTAGGAAGGCGATGATAAGGAAAGTGCTGAAGGATTCAGCTTACTATCAAGGAATAGATGCAGGGAGCACCTATTAGTAGCCGGATTGCTGCGAGTAAGAATAGACCCCACTAGGCGAAAGCTTAGTGGGGTTTTCTTATCGCTTGAACGTCACGCTTTCAGTGCTATCCAAATGTATTTCCGTTGTTGCAGGTTGAGTTTGTGCAATGATCTTACCTGCGCGTACAGAGTATCGAACAGGAACCTGGCGTCGGACGGCATCAAAACCATTCTCAGCAGGTAGTATCAGCAAGCTGCCAGGTTTATCGACTTCGATGCCATGCTTGTCGGTAATGTTCAGCGTACGTGCTGAGTTGGTGCTTATGAGATCTAAACTGTTGTTGATTTGCTCGTAACCCATCACCTGGCAAACATGCAGCCCCATGTGAAGCACTTGTAGCATATTCGCCGTGCCCAACGGATACCAAGGGTCAAATACATCATCGTGCCCAAAGCAGACATTGATATTGGCTGCCAGCATCTCCTTAACTCGCGTGACACCGCGACGCTTAGGGTAATCATCAAAGCGTCCTTGAAGATGAATATTGACCAAAGGATTCGCAACAAAGTTGATGCCAGACATACGCAGTAAACGGAACAGGCGAGAAGCGTAAGCACCGTTGTATGACCCCATAGCCGTGGTATGACTTGCCGTCACCTTGTGACCCATCTGATATTTATGCGCGAGCGCTGCTAAGGTTTCTACAAAGCGCGACTGTTCGTCATCAATTTCGTCACAGTGAACATCAATCAGGCAATCGTATTTTCGTGCTAACTCGAAGGCATAATGCAGAGATTCAATGCCATATTCGCGAGTGAACTCGAAATGAGGGATTGCGCCAATCACGTCGGCACCTAATTGTACTGCCTGTTCCATCAACTCTTTACCGTTTGGGTAGGAGAGTATTCCTTCTTGCGGAAAAGCGACGATTTGAATATCAACCCATGGTTTCATCTCTTCACGCAACTCAACCATCGCTTTTAGCGCAGTCAGTGTTGGATCTGATACGTCAACGTGGGTACGGACGTGTTGGACACCATTGGCAATTTGCCATTTCAGAGTCTGTTTAGCGCGTGTTTTGACATCGTCAATAGAAAGCAATTCTTTGCGCTCAGCCCAGCGTTCAATCCCCTCAAACAAAGTGCCTGAAATGTTCCAGTTAGGCTCACCTGCGGTTTGGGTGGTATCTAAGTGAATATGTGGTTCACAAAACGGCGCAACAGCTAATCCACCTTCTGCGTCGAGAAGATTTCCTTGGTAAGCCAAATCAGCATCGTTGTCTAAGATCTGCTTAAATTGACCATCTTCAATCAGGATCTGCTTCAAACCCTCTTGGTCTGGTAGTGTTACGTTTTTGATCAATAGCGTTGTCATGATGCTTCCTTACGCTGCTTGTGTTTTCAGCGCGTATTTGTTGAATAGTGGGTTTAGAAGTGCGTAGCAAAGTGCACCGCCAAGTACAGCGTTTAGCGGTACTATTCCCGGAATAAATTTACCTGCCGCAACGCCAACGGCTACAGCAACAATACCAGCCCAGTTAACGGTTTTGAATTGGGCATTTGCAAAGTTTCCATAACGTTTACGGTTGATGATAAAGTCAGCAATGATTACGCCGCCAATTGGTGGGATTGCAGTCGATAAGAAGGTTAACCAGCCGACGAAGTTATTGTATAACCACAAAGCGAATATCGTTCCTACTATGCCGTTGACTATAGACATTATGGTGCTTGAACGGCCTGTAATGTTAGAGAAGCCTAGTCCCGATGCATATAGGGCGTTTTCATTGGTCGTCCAGATATTTAGACCCAGAACAATGATAGCCGGGATCAGTAATCCTTGCGCAATCATCACATCAGAAATGTCCGCTTGACCTGTTGCCGCCGCTCCTGCTGCACCAAAGATAAACATCAGTGAGTTACCAATAAAAAACGCCACCATGGTCACCAGTACCGCGCCAGCTGGCTTTTTACCAAAACGAACGAAATCGGCGGTCAAGGTACCAGCACTGATGAACGAACCTACTACCATTGCCAACGCCACTGAGAAGTCCATCGGGGTTTCAGGCTCAATAAGTTGCAGTTGTGCCAATCCGCCAACACTGTCTACTGCCATAGACACAGAGTAACTACCAAGGATAGCAATTGCGGGTACCGCAACCGCTGAAAGTACCATTAACGCTTTAATTCCGAAGTAAACCGTTACAGTCATTAACAGGCCAGAGATGATAATCAAGGTGTTGGTGTCAATTCCCGTTGCTTTATGAACTGGAATGGCAAACATGGCAACACCGACACCAAACCAGCCCACTTGAGTGCCACCTAATAGAGCGGATGGAAGCCATGAGCCTTTAGTACCAAATGAGAAACGTGCAAGAAGGTGAGTAGAGAGACCAGTAGAAGCGCCGATGTAGCCGAGAAAAGAAGTGTAAATGCCAAGAATGAGGTTACCAATTAGGACTGCGAGGAAGAAATCGTCAAATGAGAGCCCCGTACCAAGTGAACCGCCTGTCCACATACTTGCGGAGAAAAATGTCAGTCCCAACATGACCATGGTCAGTGAAGCAACGCCTTTTCTCGCTGTGTCCGGTACTGGTCCAAGACTGTAGTTATTGTCCGCAGCCATCTATAACCTCCGCAAATAGAATGATGATGAAAATTTGTCAGTATATTTTAGGTAAACGGCGCGTATTATGTTGATATTTAATTTGCTGTCAATTCTCTAGGTGATTTTTTTGAATAAATTCCTTATATGTTTATTTTAAGTGCATTAAAAACAATGCGTTATTGTTTTTGTTTTTTTATGTTTATTTCACATTAAAGATGAATTTAGTTGAACTTAAATCTGATAAATTTCACGCAAATATGAATTTTTTGTATAAGTTGCCATATATGGCATTCTGTAATTAGTGTTTGCTGGTGCTAGCCATTCTCTTCAGATAAGCAAACGTTTTCTTATCATCATTGCGCTTTGTTCTAATATGGGTGGTTAATTTTCGATCTTTGAGTGGTGTTAATGTTGGCTTGTTGGGTGGATTTGGTTTAAAGGTTAAAAAAAGAATGTTTCTGATGTAGAGAGCCGATGGTTTGAGTCAGTTCTTCATATAACAAAAAGGCCAATCTCAAGTTCGGAGATTGGCCGCTATAAATGTGAACAAATCAGGTTCACTAACAACGTCAGTTGGCTAGGTGACCCTCGGCTTAAAAAGGGTCAAGCATACTATTGCAGTATATGTGCCAGTTTTAATAGCGACTAATTGCGCTAAAACGGCGGGTATTTGCAGATATTTACGCTTTCTTTTTGCATATTGAAATTGCAAAATGCAACTCATATCATATTTGCTAATTCTGCCTTTACAGCATGACCAAACTCGCTGTGCCAAGAAAAGCAAAGAAGCCAACGACGTCCGTGACTGTGGTGAGGATTACAGAGCCCGCAAGAGCGGGATCCAACTTAAGTTTATCCAGTGCGATTGGAATCAGCACCCCGAACATAGCAGCGGTAATAATGTTGACTATGATGGCTAAGGCGATCGTTGCCCCGAGGATTGATGATTGAAACCATAAGCCAGCAATCGCGCCGATGATCAATGCCCACAGCAGTCCGTTGATCGAACCAATGCCAATTTCATTTTTAAGTAGCGCCCAACGGTTACCCGTTGTGATCTGGTTAAGAGCCATAGCGCGGATCATCAGGGTAAGGGTTTGGCTACCTGCGATACCGCCCATTGAGGCAACAATCGGCATTAGAACCGCTAATGCCACGACTTGGGCGATGACATCTTCAAACAACCCGATGGTGACAGAGGCTAAAATCGCCGTCATTAGGTTGATACCAAGCCAAACCCCACGTTTCTGTGAGCTCTTTACAACCGGAGCGAACAGGTCATCGCCTTCGTCCATACCGGTACCGGCCATTAATCGCGCTTCGTAGATTTCGCGTTGGCTGCTTAGAGCAAATTGCCAATCTATTTCACCAACCAGCAATTGTGATTCGTCAGTGACGGGCATAACGGGTAGAGGGGAGTGCTCCAAAGCATCGATACTTTCCGCCAAACTCAGCTTAGCACTGAGGGGCACGATATTGTCTAATGCGAGATTTTTCAGTCTCTCAACAGGATCGGCACGGAGTAGATCAATGTAACTTACCATGCCACGAAACTGTTTAGCTTTATTGATTAAGTAGATTTTTTGCGGTGCATCATAGCTGTATCGCTCCATCAACCCTTTCGCTTTTTCGACCGAAATACTAAAAGGTAATGTCACCACTTTACGTTCTGCCCAACGACCTAATTCATCGTCTTGGTACTGGTTTGCTTGGTCGTAGAGCTCAAGTTCGTCCTTCTCGATTAACTGCAAGGCTTCATTAATGATCTCTTCAGGAAGAGAATCGGCCCATTCGATAAGCGATAAGTTGTCGAGTTTTGCTAGAGTTAGCTTCAACTCGGTTTCAGAAAGCTGGTCGATAATAGAATGACGTACTTCAGCACGGGCATCGGTCAATGCATCGATATGAAGTTCAAGAGGGAGACTGCGCCATAAACGCACACGATCCTCTAGGGGAAAGGCTTCAAGAACCAGTGCAATAGAGCCGGAATCTAAACCAAGTTCGATCGCGTTATTAAGAATGCTAATCTGATTGGCTTCATTTGCTTGCGCGATCTGCGCAATAAGGGTGGAGAGATCTTGGAACTGGCTCACTAACTACCTCGTTGTTTATACGGAGATTCTGTTTATTACGGTAGTTGAAATTAGCAGAAAAACAATACACTAGCGAGTCACAGACAATAGTTTGAGCATTGGATTGAGGTTGAGTGGACGTTTTTAAGCCATATTAATCGCTGGTGAACCAAATACCGCCAGACGGGCTGGCGGTATATTTGTGTCCTTGCAGTGATTAAATGGAATAGAAGTAGTAAAGCTGCGATTTCATGCAGATGATAATTCCGCGAATTGCATCCAAAAACGCCATGAATCCAATCGGTTTTTCACCGCTCACCCACGCCAAGCCGACGGAACCAACAGGTATATCGTAGCCTTGACCTTCTTCAATCTTCAGACGCACAAAGTGGTGCTTGTTTTGCAAGTTATTTCCCGTTGTCGTGCGCACGGATTGGTCCATACCTAATAAGTTACCCTGTGCTTCACCAGTGGCTTCAACAATACCTTCTACTTGAGCTGAGAAAATCTTACCAGGGTAGACTGAAGAGGCAAATTCAGCCGGCTGACCCGGTTTGACATTGCGGATAGCCTGATGATTAACCCGCATTAATACGTATTTCTCATTGGTGTACATTTGGAGGCGAGGCATCATAGAGACGCGCTGACCTTCTCGCAGAATAAAGTTCGTCACGAATCCATCCGCCGGAGCATAGACTTTGGTGCTGTCTAAGTCCCATTGAGCTTTCGCCAGTTGTTCGCTTGCGGTTTTCCAATCCGCTTGGCGGCTCTGAACCGTAAGTTCTGACTTGGTAATCGCCAACTTTGCTTTATCTGCCGCGACTTTCTTACTGCTTAACTCAGACTCAATCGTTGCGATGTTATGTCGAGCTTTTTCAACGGTGGTTTGCTGCTTATCGATATCACTGGCAGTAATGGTATTTTTTACCACACGGTTCTGCTCTTGGTACCGTTTAAGCATTTTCTGTTGCAACTCGTAGTCTGCTTTGGCTGAGGCTAAGCGACTTTGAGTCGTCTTAACGTCCTGCAACATCGAGGTGTAGGTTGCTTTTGCAATGGCAATGTCTTCAATCGAAACTTGATGAGCCACTTGTGCTGCTTTGAGCATGTTAGCTCCTTATTAGCTATGTCGCCCCAACAGCTTCAAAGAGCATTGAGAAAACTGGGCATGAACTTTTCAACGGTATGTGGCTATGTGCTGAGCAATATCGCTGTCTCTATGCTGGCTAAAGGGGTGGACACGGATACCGTGGCGAGACGATTAGGTTATCAAAATACCGCGAGCTTTAATCGGATGTTTAAGAAAAATCGCGGGATGACGCCCAGCCAATACATACAGCATTTTGCTTTGGATGGGCAGAGAGTGAATTAAGTCTCCTCGTGCCAACGAGAACCATAGGCCTGACTGTAATCAGGGAGGTGCTGATGCTTGGAATCACTGGCGGCCGTTAGGGGACCAACAACGGTTCGATAGGGTAGGTAGCCTGCAAAAGTGTTTAGTGAGAGATCGCTCTGATCGTCGTTTACCTCACCACAACTGATCTTCACTGACGCTTCTGTCAAAGGAATAGCGAGTAGCATGGTGGTGTTTAACTCTTTAGTGCTACTTAAACGGACATCCTGTGTACGATGTGGCGCGATTTGCTCAATAAAGTGATTGAGCAATCTGTCTTTGTCACTCAGATCTTCAATCGGAGTAAACTGGCCCAATACAACCGCGCTGCGATAGTGAGCGCTGTGGTGAAATGCACTTCTTGCCAATACCCAACCGTCAAACAGAGTGAAGGTCAAACATGTCTGAGTTCCACTTTTTAAATTGCGCAATAAGCGGCTATTGTGAGCGCCATGGATGTAGACATAGTCGTCAACACGCCAAGCGAGCATTGGGATCACGTAGGGTTGATCCTGAGTGGTAATCGCAATATGTGCGACCAGTGATTCATCGATGATGTCGTACAAAGCTTGCCTGTCGCTGACGGCTTTATGCGCCCCTTTTTTAATTTCAGTTCGGCTGGTGGTCGATAACATGACTCTCTCCTCGATAACGGTTTGATTTATCGTTAATGTAGCTTTAGATTGGATCTTAATTTAGAGCCAGTTTTAGATAATGGATGGATCCACTTTATGGCGTTGATTGATATTGGCGACTTGCAACTTGATGACAAGACGACCACCAAACAAACCGCGTTGTTTGAGGCGATTCGCAACAAGATAGTCGCGCAGTTATGGGGTAAAGGCTTAAAGCTTCCCTCGACGAGAAAACTGGCACAAGAGCTCAATCTGAGTCGAAACACCGTGATACACGCCTATGAACAGCTTCACGCAGAAGGCTATTTAGAAAGTCGCATCGGGTCAGGCTACTTCGTCGCACTTGAACTGCCCGATCAGTTTGTTGCCACCTCTGTGGCGCGGGCCGAACCTCAGTGTGTGACTACCTCCTCGATTAATAATCAAGCGTTTGCTCCCGGAGTTCCTGATTTGGCTCAATTCCCTCAGCAGAAATGGCAAAGGCTACTCATGCGTCACTTAGGTCGAGCCTCGTTATTAGGAGGGCAAGAGGTGCAAGGAGATATGGCGTTGCGTCAGGCGCTATCTAGCTATCTGGCATCAAGTCGCTCCGTGGTTTGTCAGCCCAGTCGGATCATTATTACATCTGGTGCTCAGCAGGCTTTGGCCATTGCCGCGTTGTTAACTAAGCAGCATGACTCAGGTGTGTTAATGGAACAGCCTGGTTATACACAAATGGCTAAAGTACTCAAACTGTTCAACTTAGCGTTGCTTGAAGCGACAGTGACAGAAAAAAATGGCCTCGATTTAGAGAGGGTTGAGCAAAGCGAAGCACGGGTGATTTATGTGACACCCAGTAATCAATATCCAATGGGGACAACGCTCGATATCAATCAACGACTCAGGTTGATTGAGTGGGCGCAGCAGAGGCAGGGGTGGATCATTGAAGATGATTACGACAGTGAGTTCCAGTTTGCTCATCGTCCTTACCCAAGTTTACAGGGATTGGCGGCAAAAACCGGTTATGACGATCATGTGATTTATGTTGGCTCTTTGAGCAAAGTGATGTTTAACGGCTTGAGGCTCGGCTACCTTGTGGTTCCGGAATCGCAGGTTAAGAAGGCGTTGATGATTAAAGATGCGCTAACAGGGGACTCGCCCACTCATGCCCAAGCGGCTCTCGCAGACTTTATCTCAGAAGGCGATCTTATCCGCCATATTCGCAAGATGCGCCGTTTGTATAAGCTAAAGCATCAACGAATGCTTGAAATGATCACGCTCTATTTCGCGGATAAGGTTGAAGTCATCAGCCAAGCGGCAGGTTTGCACATTACCCTTAAATGGCGAGGTTATGTTGATGAACAGCAGTGGACGGACTTAGCGAAACAACGTGGAATCGTGATTCGTCCTTTGAGCTATTATGAACATACTAGTCAAACTCAACGAGACTGGTCTGGTGCAGTACTAGGTTTTGGAAACGTTGCGTTAAACGAGATAGAAATGCACATTCAAACGCTTGCCGAGTTGTTTGAATCGTGATGATATGAAGCAAAGTAAACATCATATAAGGGAAGAACATGTGCCGCTGGTTAGCGTATCAGGGAGAGTCGATCTATTTAGATGAGTTGGTTTATCAGCCGGAACACTCATTGGTCCATCAAAGCTTAGAAGCGAGAAAAGCAGTGACTCGTGTCAACGCTGATGGTTTTGGACTGGGTTGGTATACTGAGCGGAAAACGCCGGGCCAGTTCCATGAAGTTTTACCAGCGTGGGGAGATGAGAATCTTCGCTCTTTGGCTCACCATATCCGTTCACATCGCTTTATGGCACATGTACGCTCGTCCACCGGAACGCAAGTTTCGCGCTCTAATTGCCATCCATTCATCTATGAGAACTGGATGTTTCTTCATAATGGTCAGATAGGTGGTTTTGATCAGGTTAAATACCCATTGCAGCTATTGCTCAGTGAGCCACTATTTTTGAAACGTATGGGGACAACTGACAGCGAGTTGATTTTCCTGTTAATGTTGCAAAATGGTTTGGTAGACAACCCGATTGAAGCGATAAGAAAAACGTTGGAAACGATTCGTATCGAGATGGAAAAGAAACAGATTGGCGATCCGCTAAAAGCGTCGATCTGTATTTCTGATGGTCAACACTTCTGGGTAGTGCGTTATAGCTCTAACCAAGATGCGCCGACCGTGTTTATCAAACAAGATGGCGCCAACATCGTATTGGCTTCTGAGCCTTTAGAGCAAAGCAGTGAGTGGAAATCGGTTACACCACAAAGTATTCTCCAAATCCACTCTGACGTTGTCGAAAGTTTTCTTATCTAACGTTGCTCTGTCTTAGCGTTCGCCATCTTTTCCAAGGTAGGTTTAGTATGGCGAACACAGAGACTGCATAAAGCATCGACCAACCAAGGCAGACAAATACTGCGCTACACAGCACTAGTGAGAGACCCGCAAGCTTGCGGCTAAAACCGGTCAGTAGCTTATAGGCTGACAGCATCGCGAGCAGGTAGATAAGTACAAAGATTCCGTTCGCGAGCTTAAGGAAAAACTCCAAGTCTAAGCCAGACATTTCACCGAACAGACATGACACCAAAACCACTGCGCCGACGGCTAGGGTAGCGTTGGCGGGTACACCTCGAATGGATAAACGAGCGATTGCGCTTTGAGGTGTGTACTCTCTTGCTTGTGCCCACAACATACGTGACAGGCTCTGAGTGTATAGGTTGACACTGGCAAAACAGGCAGCAAAACCAATCACACTGATGAGTGTTTTGAATTCAACCCCAAACAACTGCTCTGATATCCAGGGAATAGAGGTACTGTCGAACGCGGGGTTACCGAACGCGCCCATTTTGAGAATGATGATTGAACAGATCCAATAAGTAGCCCCCGCGACAAAACAGCCAATGATGATAGCGATTGGAAAGTCGCGTTGTGGATTCTTAAACTCTTCTCCCATATGGGCAAAGGCTTCAATACCAACAAAGCACCAAAACATCACGCCAAGAGCCAATCCAATCGGCAGTAAGCCTTCAGTGGTGAGAGGAGGCAAGGTGAGGTCTTGGACAGTAAAGCCGCCTTTCCACCAAAATGCCGTAATCAAAGAAAAAATGGCGATGGCAATGACGGTCTGTAGGCGGCCTGATGATTTCGCACCTGCCAGATTGACGCCAACCAACAGTGCAACGGTTACTATTTGCGCTGTTAACGAGGACCCGAGGCCGTCGGGTAGTAGTTGTTGCAGGAAACCCGCGGCTAAAGCGATCGCGGCAGGCACCCCTACCGGTATGACGCTTAAAAACAGCCAAGCGACGCTTTTTTCAAGTTTGGTATTGAATGCTTTGCGAACAAAATAGGCGGTGCCGCCAGCGTTGGGAAAGTGTTTACCCAGTTGAGCAAAGGTTAAAGCGATAGGGCAGATGGCAATAAACAGCACCAGCCATGCCCATAACGACAACTGACCAGCGATGCCTGCAGCGATGGCTGGCACCATAAATAATCCCGTGCCTAGCAAGGTCGTTGATAGCTGTCCGATCCCTGACAGCAATGTAATCTCTTGTTTTAATTGGCTCATGTTTTTCTTGCATCCCTGCATATTTTTTCACATAGATTAGCTGAAGCGGCTTATCTATGCATTAGTCATTTCGTCGCAGTTTGCCGTCATATTGTCGGTTTGCTAACTAAGCGCTGTCAATTTGTCTGCTTTCATCTGGCGACTTTTTATGTCACATTGCACTCAACCGACAGGATAAGTTGGAGCACATGGGAAGTAACTTAATGGACAAGTTTGATCAGCAGATTCTTAATATCTTAAAACTCAATGCCCGAGAGAGCGTAAGCGATATTGCACGCCAGGTAAATCTTTCGCGCTCAGCAGTGACCGCACGCATTCAAAAACTAGAATCTGAGAAGGTTATTCTTGGTTATCACGCATCGGTGGCAAAAAAGGAGAGCACCGAATTCATTAAGGCTTATCTAGCGTTGAAATTTGATATGTCGAGTTCGACTCAATATTGCGAGACCTACGCCGATCAAATCTATCAAATTGATGGGGTCAAATGGTGCCATGCAATTAGTGGAGAAACCGATATGATGCTTTACGTTGAAGTTGAAACGATGACGCAATTGAATGCGATTCGAGATCGATTGCAAAAAATCCCAGAGCTTCGTCATTTGATGACCCACACTGTGCTAACCGAATTTTTTAACACTTTACACCATGCTAAGTAACTTAAATCTCAATCTGTTGCGTTCGCTGCATGTTTTACTTGAAGAGTGTCACGTCAGCAGAGCGGCACAGCGACTGCATATTACACAATCTGCTGTGAGCCGACAGCTATCGCAACTGCGTGATGTATGCGGTGATCCGTTACTGGTTCGTGATGGTAACCAGCTTGTGCCTACACCAAGAGCCCTTGAAATGCAGGACAAGCTACGTAGCTTGCTTGGAGAGTTTGATGCTCTTCTGGCCGATAAGCCGTTTGATCCTAAGGTATGGCAGCAAGAGTTTGTGTTGTCATCCAGTGATTATGTTGCCCAGTATATTTTACCGGACGTGGTGTCTTTGACTACCGCTCAGGCGCCTAAGGTCAATATTGCTTACCGCTTATGGCAGCCTGAGTATTTGGCACAGTTTGACCAGACAGGGATTCATTTAGCGTCAACGATGCTGTCACATAAGCCCGAACATTTAAGCAGTATCAAAATTGGTCATGATAAATCGATGTGTGTGATGCGCAAAGAGCATCCGCTGGCTCGTCTTGAAAGCATCACTTGCCAAGAGCTGGTCGCCTATCCTCACCTCAAGGTGACAGGAGGGGGTGACAAGGATAGTCATGCTGACTTGGCTCTGGCTGAGCTAGGTTATCAACGGCGGATTGCTTTGAAAGTGCCATTTTTCTCTGCTGCCGCGAATGCACTGAAAAGCAGTGATTACCTGATGATAGTGCCTGAACACATTGCTTTTCATCTGGCTAGGGAGTCAGATTTGACCTATCGTCCTCTGCCTTTTGACACCAGTGAGCATCTTTATTGGTTAATGTGGCATCCCAAGTATGATCAGGATAAGGCTCACCAGTGGATGCGCAGCAATCTCCTTGATGCAATGCAGACATCTCCTTACTCA
This sequence comes from Vibrio sp. TRT 2004, assembly GCF_050113735.1. Classification (NCBI taxonomy): domain Bacteria; kingdom Pseudomonadati; phylum Pseudomonadota; class Gammaproteobacteria; order Vibrionales; family Vibrionaceae; genus Vibrio; species Vibrio sp. TRT 2004. The sequence goes on from NZ_JBNJOH010000009.1 coordinate 58,309, forward strand.
ATAGGTATGATTTGAAATCATGATGGCCATGACAACATTTGATTTCAGATCATTATCAGTATGATTTAATTTGGATAGCCAGTTAGCAATGTCGAGATCGCTCGACTCCAACAAGGATAATATCAATGACGTTCACGATTTGGCTTTCACTTTTCACCATTTGTATTCTCGGGGCTATGTCTCCGGGGCCGAGTTTAGCGATGGTTGCCAAACATAGCCTCGCTGGTGGCAGAGTCAACGGTTTAGCGACAGCGTGGGCACATGCCTTTGGTATTGGCATCTATGCCTTTATCACCCTCATTGGCTTAGCCGTCGTGCTACAGCAATCTCCCTTGCTTTTTAAAACAATCAGTTACACTGGCGCAGCCTACTTAGCTTATTTGGGTTACAACGCACTGCGTTCAAAAGGGGGAGTGGCTGCTCGACTTGAATCAGGAGAACAAACTAGCGTGTGGCAATCGGCAAAAGAAGGTTTTTTGATCTCTTTGCTAAGCCCTAAAATTGCCCTGTTTTTTATTGCATTATTTAGCCAGTTTGTTGCGGTAGGGGATACGTATACCGCCAAAAGTCTGATTGTCATGACGCCGCTGATTGTTGACGGCTTATGGTATACCCTAATTACCTTTTTACTCTCCAGTCCTAAGCTGATTGATAAAATTCGTTCCAAAGCGATGTTGATCGACCGCTTGTCTGGTGCAGTGTTAATTTTACTTGCGTTGCGCGTTGTCATGACAGTTTAGGACAGACGATTGCGCTTCACTAAGGAGATCTTGTAATGATAAAGCTAGCGGTCATAGGAACAAACTGGATCACGGATCAGTTTATCGAAGCAGCGTTGATGACCAAGAAATATCAGCTGACAGCGGTTTATTCGCGTTCGATGGAGCAGGCAAGCCGTTTTGCACAAAAATATGGCTCTCCAAAACTGTTCGATGATCTAGAGCAGCTTGGTGCTTCTTCGCTAGTCGATGTGGTCTATATCGCCAGTCCCAACTCGTTGCATGGCCCACAGGCTATTCAGATGATGCGAGCAGGAAAACATGTCATTGTTGAAAAGCCAATGGCATCCAATTACGCGCTAGCTAAGAAGATGTTTGAGGTAGCAGAGCAAAATAATGTGCTGCTATTTGAAGCGTTTATGTCGGCTCATTTGCCTAACTTTAAAAAGCTAAAGCAGTTGTTACCGTCGATTGGTCAGATACGCAAAGGAATGATTAGCTACTGTCAGTACTCATCCCGTTATCCCAAGTATCTAGCTGGTGAAAATCCTAACACCTTTAATCCTCAGTTTGGCAATGGCTCAATCATGGACATTGGTTTTTACTGTCTGAGCTCGGCAATTGAGTTATTTGGCGAACCGACGATGGTTAAGGCACAAGCGCAACTGCTTGATTCAGGTGTCGATGGTAGTGGGAGTGTCATTCTTAATTATGAGGGCTTTGAAGTCGTACTCCTGCACTCAAAGACCAGTGACTCTTACTTGCCTAGTGAGATTCAGGGGGAAGAAGGGATGTTGCAGATGGAAATGATTTCCACTGCTAGCAAGCTGACGAAAATCCTACGCAGTGATAAGTGTCGGGTTGATGAAAGCGTCGATCAGGTCAGTAACCCAATGTATTACGAAGCACTTGAATTTGCAGACCAATTTAAGCAACAATCAGCCAATAAACAATGCACTCAACGTTCACTCGTTGTCGCTAAGTTACTTGAAGAAATTCGTCGTCAAACAGGGGTAGTATTCCCGACAGATGACGCCATTTCTCCTAAACAATAGAGAAGAGATACATGCAAGCTGAAGTAAAGTGGGTAGAAGAGTTTAAATTTCTGGGTCAATCTCAGTCGGGTCACTCAATCGTTATGGACGGTAACGGCGGAGCTACGGCACCAAGCCCAATGGAAATGGTGTTGATGGCAGCGGGCGGTTGTAGTTCCGTTGACGTGGTTGATGGTCTTAAAGAAGCGGGTCAGGCAGTGACAGCATGTACAGCAAAACTGACCACAGAACGTCGTGAAACCGCGCCGCGTATTTTTACTCAGGTCAATATCCACTTTGAGGTGTCAGGTGACAACTTATCGCCTGAAGTCGTGGCGAAAGTGGCAGCGGATTCGCTAGAGAAGTATTGTTCAGTGTGCTTAATGCTTGGAAAAGGTGTCGAGATGACACACAGCTGGGCAATCGTCTAACTCCCTTTCACTTAATAGCGCCGAGCGTTCAGCTCGGTTTTTTTTTGAGCAAATTGCGATGAACAATACTAATCATAAATTCACCATTGCAGGAATGATCGCTATTCTTCTGTGGAGCAGTGTTATGGGCTTGGCAAGGGCCGTCACTGAAATGCTCGGGCCGGTTGGCGGAGCGGCATCAATTTATACAGTAGCGTCACTGTTTTTGGTGCTGGTGATGGGGGTACCTAAACTGCGTCAATACTCTTTGCGCTACGTTCTGATTGGTGGTGGCTTGTTCGTTGCGTATGAAATTTGTCTGGCGCTGGCTCTGGCAATGGCAAACTCGCGACAACAAGCGATTGAGATGCTCGTGATCAACTACCTCTGGCCTGCGCTAACGGTGTTGCTTGCGGTGTTGGGCAGTGGCAAGAAAACCAACCTATTGGTTTATCCGAGTATTGCGTTGGCTTTCTTTGGTGTTGCTTGGAGCATCACTGGTGATCAGGGGCTGTCTCTGGCGCAGATAGCCGCGAATGTGGCGACCAATCCCACGACTTATGCCATGGCCTTTATTGGTGCATTTCTTTGGGCGATCTACTGCAATCTGACGAAACGAATCTCCAATGGTCAGAATGCGATAACGCTATTTTTTATCATGACGGCGGTTTCTTTGTGGATTAAGTACGCCTTCAGTGATGAAACTGGCATGACTCTGACTGTTGAATCCGGTGGGCTTCTATTGGTGTCGGGTATCGCAATGGGCAGTGGATACGCGCTTTGGAACTACGCGATTATAGGCGGTAACATGGTGCTGTTAGCGACTATGTCCTACTTTACTCCCGTGCTATCGACGGTGATCTCTTCGTTTATTTTGGGGTTGGTGTTGACTCAAAGTTTTATTCAAGGGGTGGTAATGGTGACTATTGGCTCTTTGATGTGCTGGTGGGTGACTCGCGAAAAATGACCATCAGCTACCAAGTAATGTCTATTGGCGTCCCCACTTCAACTAATTGAAGCAACTGATCCATTTCCTGATTACTGATAGCGATACATCCATCCGTCCAGTCAAAGCTTTGCACAAAGTTGACTGGGCGAGTCTCACCATTTTTGAGACCGTGGATTTTTATGTTGCCACCTGGGTTTAAGTTACGCTTTTCTGCGTAGGCTAAATCTTGTTGGTTAGGGTAACTGATATGAATAGAGCGATAAAAATCTGAGTCCTCAAGAACAAAATCTAAAAAATAACGTCCTTCAGGTGTGCGTTGGTCACCTTCATAGACTTTATGACCTTTTGGTCTCTTACCAAGCGCAATTCGAAACTCTTTGATCACCTCGTTGTTTTCAATCAAATACATTCGACGCTTTGATTTATCGACTTTAATGAGATCTACGCTCGCCCAAGTAGGCAAGCAAAACACTAAACCAACAACGAACAACCACTTAGCCAAAACCACATTCCCTTGCTAACTATACTTTTATCAGTCTAATCGATCTTTTTACTAATAAGGAGTGATTTCATCACTTGGTATTAAACTGAAAGTTCATCATCAACTGAGTTAAAGTGAACAGGGCAGCCACATATGGGCTGCCCTGGTTTTTATTAAGCGGCTTACAGAGAGGCGAGCTGAGAGGTTTTGTTGCTGCGACTCGTTTTCGATTTGCGAGCCTTTTTAAGCAAACTGAGCAGTTCAGTTGCTTGCCATGACTGTTCGGATTGAGAGTAACTGCTCTGGTTCATCATCGAACGTTGCTGCTCAATTTGTTGGCGAATCTCGGCGTTTATTTGAGGGTGTTCTTCTAGCCAGCAATTGAGCAGGAAGTTAGCCTGTAATCTGTCGTCAACCGCCAAGGCAGCCTTGAGTTTATCTTCTGTCGGACTGGCAACAGATTCGGTTTTGTTAGGTATGTCTGCGTGGCGTGCTCTGTTCCACAATACTAAGGTAGCCAGCCAGAGTAGGGCAAATAGCGCCGTCAAATAGGGCCAGATTCCAGCTTGATAAATGGTGATGGTTTTTGATTGTGGCGACGACACTGTCGGTGCTGAAATGGGCTCGTTGTTGACTTGGTCAGCAGGATTCACGAAAAGCTGTAAACCTTCTAAACTGGCTTTCGCCTGATGATGATTGCTGCTATCCCACCAATTCAATTCAATCTGACTCAGTTCGATTTGACCTTGTTGCTGAGCAATAAGGACTTGTTTTAAAGTCATGCGCGTTTTTCCATCCCCGAGATCGCTAAACTGAGGTTTCTCTTGATAGACTCGTACTGAATCTGGGTAGTTTACTTTGAGGTCGGGAAACTGCTCGCTAGATAAACCTTCTATGTCTAGGTAAATCTCTCGGGTGAGCGACTCTCCGACCGAGGTCGTAAATGGCTGAGAAGGATCGATGTTCTGACCATTGGAATCACGCCATTGTTGGGATAAGGTCAGCGCTGCCGCTGGTAGCCATTGTCCCTGATACTCACTCGGAATGGGCTGTACTATGATTTGAAATTCTTCGGCTGGCGTGTTTGCTGACACCAGTTTGGTCGTGCCAGTCCGATTGTCGCCAAAGACGACACTGCCAGTGAAGCCGATGCCCGAGACCGTGAATTGCCCAGATTGTTGTGCTGTTACTCGATAGTTTTGATCGACGACCGTGACTTCAACACCATCAACGACAGCTTGATACTGATTGGGTTCTCCCATCGGCTCTAGAACAATACCTTGTGATCTTGGCGCAATGATATTGGGATTTTGTAGTCGTCTTGGGTCGGCTTTGACAATTAATCGGGTGGTCAACTGAGTGCTTTCTTTTGGGTAAAGTGTTGTTTTACCGAGGCTACTGTGCAGTTCAACCAAATCACGGACTTGAGGTTGATCATTGTCAACGGATACCTGAATCGTGATCGGCTGAGATGTGGCGCCGTCTACGGTAAAGCTAGGGATGGTCGCGATACCGAGGCGTTGTGCAGCAAGCGATATGTTCCATTCACTGCTGTTGGAACGTTTTCCGTTGATGAAGTTCATGGAACTGCCAAAGCTGGGTCCGCCGACATAAAAGTCTTTTTCAAGTCCAGACAAATCCAACGCATCAGATGAGACTTTTGAGTCAACCACCACTCGTAACTGAAACACTTGGTTTTTCACTACTTTGTTGGTACTTACTGTGGCAGTGATGTTGGTTGCTAGCGCTAGCGGGCTCATTAGTGTGAGCACGGCGACCAATAAGCCGACAATAGGTCGTTTGATGATTCTCTTCATTACCATTTCTTACCTGTATCTTGAGGCGGTTTCTTTTGCTGAGCTTGGAGCAAGATTTGAGCTCGGAGAAGTCGGCTTGGGTCACGCGCACTTTCTACCTGCTGAAGCTTCCTTAGCTCAGGCTCAATCGCCTGTTGATTGTCTTGTGTTGTTGCCTCACCGATTTGCTCTTGGGACAAATCCTCCGGCTTCTGCTGATCGTTTGCTTTTTGATTTTGTTGCGCAAGTTGTGTCTGCTCTGAACTCTGTTGAGTCGAATCAGATGGGCTTTGCTGATCGTTTTGCTGACCGGACAGCTCTTGTTCGCTTGACGGCTGGGAAGCACTTTGCTGAGAGTCTGACGATGGTTGATCGCCTTTATTCTCTTGCTGATTTTGTGAAGATGAGGCGGATTGAGAGCCATTTTGTTGTTGACTCTCTTGCTGAGACGACTCACCTTGCTGTTGCTGTTGCTGTTGCTGTTGCTGTTGCTGTTGCTGTTGCTGTTGCTGTTGCTGTTGCTGTTGCTGTTGCTGTGCTTTACGTACTATGTCGAGATTCTGTTTGGCATCTTTGTGATCAGGTTGTTCTGTTAAGATCTGTTCATACATCTCGGCGGCTTGGTCGAGTTGACCATTCTGTGCATAGGCATTGGCGAGGTTGTATCTTTGCTCTAGTTCTTGAGCACCTTGCAAGGAGTTAATGGCAGCCGAAAAATCACCAGCCTGATATTGGGCAATGCCTTTCCATTGACTATCTTCAAATAGCTCGGCAGCCTCCGCATACTCTTGTTTGTTATACATCTCCATCGCTCTTTGATTGTTATTGAGCCAAGGGCTGGCAAGCGCTGGCTTAGGCGACAAAGCTGGCAACAGTATCAGTGTAGCGGCGAAAAACACACCACGTCTAAATACGAGCAGCGCAGGAATAACAATGAGAGGTAGCAGCCAATAGCCTTGATTGATTTGTTCTGAAATCGTTTGATTGGCTAACGATGTGCTGGTGCCATCGACACGGGAAGTTGCCAGAACAATACTCTCTACGTCACTGTTTGTCACCTGAACGGGTACAAAGTAACCGTCCAACTGAGAAGCTAGCGCTCGCATATTGTCGAAGTTGGCTTTTGCTACTACAGGTTGTCCGCTGCTACCGGTCATGAGAGAACCATCAGCAAGCTTGATAGGTGCGCCCGAACGAGTGCCGACCCCCAAAATAACGAGTCGCCATGGCGTACCGGCTAACTGTTTGGAGATTTCTCGTTGCTCTAGATCATCGATATCATCTGTTATCAGTATGATGTCACCGGAGGCCAAGCCAGTATTGGTCATCATTTCGATCGCGAGCTTTATTCCTGCAGCGGCATCAGCGCCTGGATATGGCATCAGGTCAGGGGATAGATTTGGCAGTAAATTGGCGATGGTTTTACTGTCACTAGTCATGGGACTGACCTGATAGGCATCGCCAGCGTATGCGACGAGTCCTGTACTGCCTTCTTTCCAACTAGACAGAAGGTCTGTCGCTTTGAAGCGCGCCTGAGTTAAACGGTTTGGTTTGATGTCAGTAGCATACATCGACATCGACATGTCCATCACAAGGACACGGGCACTAGTGTTTGTATAACTAGGACGGGGTTGTTTGGACATGCTAGGCCCAGAAAGAGCAACAATCACCACGATTCCACAAAGGGCTGTGATATAGAGTCTTACGGTTTTTTTAGCCGGGGCAGATACGCCCATTGCTGCGGCAAGGTGAGGAGCAATAAGTGTTTGTGTACGAGTTCTTTTGACTAGCCAAAAGATCACCATCGCCCATGGTATAAGTGCCAACAGCGCCCATGGATAGAGAACGACAAACTCAGACATGATCTCTCCTTAGTACTAGCAAAAGTGTGAAACTAAGCAGCGCTATCAAGAGTGGTAGCCCAAACCACTCTTTTTGCGGACGCCAAGTTTGCGATGCGTTGCTTATCGGCTCTAGGCTATTGATGGTATCGTAAATGGTTGCCAACTCGCTGGCGTTACGGGCGCGAAAATATTGCCCCCCCGTGATTTGCGCAATTTGCTGCAAAGTCTTTTCATCGAGATCTTGGGCGGTATTGACTTTTCGGGTCATAAAAAATTCTTTCACCATCATTTCGCCGGCACCAACACCAATGGTGTAGATAGTTGCTTGATATTTCTTGGCGATCTGTGCGGCTTCAATAGGGTCGAGTACACCTGATGTGTTACTACCATCACTGAGGAGTACCATCACTCGCTGTGGCGCATCGCTATCAATAAAGGTTTTGGTTGCCAAACCGATCCCTTCGCCAATGGCGGTCTTATCACCAATCAGGCGTAGGACTAGTGAATCCACTTGTTGGGATATTGAAGCTCTGTCTAAAGTTAATGGCGTTTGTAGGTAAGCATGATCAGCAAAGAGCACCAATCCCAGCCGATCGCCTTTGCGTTGTTGAGCAAAATCAGAGACCACTTTTTTAACTGCGGTAAGACGGTCGATATACTCGTCTTGACTCTGCATATCTTTTTGACTCATAGAGTAGGAAAGATCGATCAACAGCATCAAATCTCGGTGCTTAGGCTGGCTGGTGACAGGTTCGCCGTACCAAACCGGTCTGGCTAAGGCGATGATGAACGTAAGCCAAAAAAGAGCAGCCAGCAGCTTTGCCACTCTATTTTTGGGAACCTGACCACTGGATGATTTCGGAAGATAGGGCAGGCGAATCGGGGCCGAAGCTTTAATACTCGGCAGCAAAAAATAGATCAACAACGGCAGTGGTGCCAGCAACAAGGCCCACCACCAAACGAAGCTGATATTAGTCACGCTTTCTTCTCCTTTTTTTCGGTGGCAGTGCCTGTTCAACCCAGTCACTGCAATGCTGAATGAGTTCAGGTGCATTGTCGATTGGTTGAGAAGTGTAGAGAGCCTGTTGCCACAAATCGTAGTTATCACCAAAATGAGAACCACCCGCTTGGCTGTCTAAAAATGCATACCACTCCTTGCCCGTTAGTTGGGCTATCTCTTCTCGAGGGTAGTAGCATAGTGCAGCTTGCCTGACTAACTCGAACGCCTCAGAAGGTTTTTGGCCTCGAGACAAAAGGCGTAGTGCTGTTTTTTTGGGGGCTAAGCGTTTTCTGTTCCAGCGAATGAAGAACAAACTGGCTATGAGCAATAAGGCGACACCAGCTATGCTAGCCCACCATCCCCAGGCTAAAGGCAACCACGCTGGTGGTTCTGGGAGGTGCATAGCGTTAAGAGGTAAAAGTGATTGTTGAGTCTCGTTGCTCATTTTTGAAATCCGTGTAGTTGTTGAGTAAGAGCAGCATCGCTAGAGAGCGTAGAAAAACGGATACCTAACTTCTGTGTTAGTTGCTTGAGATAGTGCTGCTGTTGTTCGAAGGCCTGCCCTATACCTTGGCGGGTCTTAGTTGATGAAAAGTCTAGCCATAATGTATTGCGTTGATCAGACACTTGCTCGCTACCACGAAAAGCGGTTTCGCCGCGTTCGAGTGGGTCGACAATTTGAACTAAGCGTATGCGGTTGTGTTGAGTTAGGCGACTGAGTTGTGGCTCCAACGTTGGTGTAAAGCGAGAGAAATCACTCAGTATGATAATCTCGCTACCTTTTGGACAAAGACGTGCAATCGATCGTAAGCCCTGCTCAAAGCCATAGTCAATCTTGCTATTTTGTTTCAGTTGTTGTTGATGGAGTGTTATCAACGACTGAATAAGCGTTAACGCCCCCTTATTTCTCCCTGTAGGTTTGAGTTCGATAAGACGTTCCCCTGTATCGATTACCGCGCCTATACGATCTTGCTCAGTTACGCTCAGCCAAGCGATTAGGCTTGCCATATGCGCGGCCTGAACCGACTTCAGCAATAGTGTCGAACCGAACATCATACTATGTGATAAATCGATGTAGAGGATGACAGGTTTTTCACGTTCCTCTGAGAATAGTTTTGTGTGTGGTTTGCCAGTGCGAGCGGTCACACGCCAATCGATAGTGCGAATATCATCGCCCGATTGGTATTGTCGAACTTCACTAAAATCCATCCCTCGTCCTAGTTGACGGCTTTGATGCTGACCGAGCATCTGTGACCATAAACTTTTGCCAGGTGGTAACCACTTGATGCACTGTTGCTTGTAGTACATCAGTTCATCTAGTGAGAGATTTACGCCATCGCTGTAGGGAGGTAATTTAGTGTCCATACCTTAACGCCTCAAGCACTGCCAACTAAAGACAACAACTTGCTAATGACCTTGTTTGCTTCGATGCCTTCTGCTTGAGCCTGATAGCTTAGCAGTAAACGGTGACGTAGCACTGGGTAGGCCATGGCTTGAACATCTTGCGGGGACACATAGTCTCGGCCATTGAGCCACGCATAAGCACGTGCACAGCGATCAAGTGCAATGGTGGCTCGTGGGCTGACACCCATTTCTAACCATTGCGCCAAGGTATCATTGTATTTGGAAGGCTCTCTTGTAGCCATAACCAAACGAATGATGTACTGCTCAATGGTTTCTGCCATATGGATATCCAGTACAGCCTGACGCGCAGCAAAAACATCCGCTTGAGATAAAGAGGGGGGCGTAACCCTGTTATTCCCTTTAGCTTCACCACGATTCAGGCGCAAGATAGCCAGTTCGCTTTCTGCGTCAGGATAACTAACGTCTAGGTGAATCAAGAAACGGTCAAGCTGCGCCTCCGGTAGAGGATAAGTGCCTTCTTGCTCGATCGGGTTCTGTGTTGCCATCACGAGAAACAATTCTGGCAATGGGTAGGTTTTACGACCTGCCGTTATCTGTTTTTCTGCCATCGCTTCGAGCATCGCAGCTTGCACTTTGGCAGGAGCGCGGTTGATTTCATCAGCGAGGATCAATGAGTTGAAAATGGGTCCGGCTTGGAAGCAGAATTCGCCAGTTTCCGGCCTAAAAATATCAGTACCCGTGAGATCTGCGGGTAATAGATCCGGAGTAAACTGGATACGATGAAAATCGCCTTCAATGCAGTCGGCAAGGGACTTTACCGCTCGAGTTTTGGCAAGCCCAGGAGGCCCTTCGACAAGAATATGGCCATCTGCGAGCAAGGCGACAAGTAGTTGATTCACGAGTTCGCTCTGGCCAATAATTTGGCTATTCAAATAATCGCGCAGGTGTTGTAGAGCGTGTGCGTTCATGATTTCGCTTCTCCTTATTTTTTCACTTAGTAGCTCGCTAACTGAAAAAGTTCCGTGTGAAATCCATCTCCTCGGTCAAGAGGTGGATATATCAGCAGGCTGTGATAGTAGCATCTCGACAAATGTATGTATTTCAGTTGGTTAAAATATGGGGGTTAAAATCTCAGTTGCAAGTTTTCATTTGTGCAAAGTTAGGTTGAATGGCGAATCTCTCAGCAGGGAAAATTGCATTTCATTCTTATTGATTTATTTATAAAGAAAATTTACTATCGGTCGATATGCTAATCTCATGGGAAGGGTCTAAATTAGGCATGGCACTTTGGTGATAACACCGAAGTTTGCAGACCAAGATATCAACGAATGCAGAATGGCTTTCTGCGTCAGTTAAATCAGCAGCAAGATGGCTGGTTCTTTGGCTTTAAACTACTCTGATGTAGACTGGCATAACAGGGGCTAAGTGGGTAAACTTAGCCCCTGTTGTATTTTAAAAGGTAAGTGAGATCATGAGTGATTTCGAAAAAGAGCTAGAACAGATGGCTCAGGAAATGGGTGATGAACCAGAAGTGGCATTACCGTCGATTGATGAGCAGAAAGCGATTGCACAAGAGTTAAAGAAGCTTGAAGCCGAAGGTAAATTGACCCCAGAAGTCCTAGAGCAGTACTTTGGTAAGTTCTACGCTAAGAATGATAAGCCAGTGCATTAATTTGTATTGATGACTGATTTAGAAGCCGCCGAGTGCGGCTTTTTAACGTTTGGAAACAAAGATGTTTATTGTATATCGTTTAATTAAGCTGGCGTTGATCTCCGCGCTGTTTTTCACTATTTATGATTTGATCGCGTTCGGTGAAATCACCTGGGTTGGACGTCTGTTATCGCATATTTAGCCTGAGTCATAAAATTCAAAAAAATAGACGTGACTACTAGAGAGAACTCTTTGTAAAGTCTAGGCTAAAAGTATCAATTCAATCACTTAGAGATATCTGATGGAACAGAAACTCTACTATTGGCTACAGAAACTTAACTATTGGCTACATAGGCTCTATATGTTGGGGCTTAGAATCGCCGCTAAAGTGTTGCCCATTACGAAACCAACACTATTTATTGGTAAGGATGCCTTGAAGCAGCTTTGTCACACTGTTTCCATCATGGGCATTAGTAAGGTTCTAATCGTGGCGGATGCTGGGATCGTCAAACTAGGCTTTGCCAAACGACTCGCTTTTGAATTCGAGCGAGTTGGCGTCAAGTGCGTCATCTTCAGTGACGTCCTCCCTGACCCTACCTATGATCAAGTTGATGCTGGATTAGTGATCTATCGTGAGCAGCAGTGCCAAGGCGTGGTCGCGATTGGTGGAGGCTCACCAATAGATTGTGCAAAGGTTGTTGCTGCGTGTGCGACCAATAACAAACCAGTGCGACGTCTGGTTGGATTATTGCGAGTTTGGAAATCGCCAGCTCCAACCTTCGTGATTCCCACCACGTCAGGGACAGGTTCTGAGGTCACCGTTGCAGCGGTTGTGTCTGATCCAGTCACCCATAAGAAAACCCCAGTTGTGGATCCTAAGTTGGTGCCGATTGCGGCAGCGCTTGACCCTTCTTTGATGCTGGCGCTACCTGCCTCTATTACAGCCCAAACAGGCATGGATGCGCTGACTCACGCCATTGAAGCATACATTTCCTGCAACGCTACTGCTGAAACAGATCGCTATGCGCTTGCCGCTATCACTCTTATAGACGAGAACTTAGAAAAAGCGGTGAGATTTGGTCAGAATGCGACCGCACGCCAAAACATGGCATTGGCATCCTACTACGCTGGGCTTGCGTTTACCAAAGCCAGTTTAGGTTATGTTCATGCCATTGCTCATACCCTCGGCGCTAAGTACGGCACGCCACACGGGCTGGCCAACGCGGTGGTTTTACCCCATGTTTTAGAGTTTTCCAAAAACGAAGCGGAATCGAGTCTTGCCGAACTTGCGTCGGCGTTGAACCTTACTAATCCATACACCCCTGATCGAGACAAAGCGCAGGCTTTAATTGAGTATGTAAAGTTACTACAGCATAAATTGGATCTGCCGACTCATTTTGACAATATTCTTCATGAGCACGTCAATGAACTGGCAAAACAGTCGTTACATGAGGCGAGATGGAACTATCCGGTCCCTAGGTACATGCAGCAAGAAGAGTGTGAGAAAATGCTGCTAGCGATATCAACGGCGAAATAAAAACAGCCCTCAAGTTAAGCTATGAGGGCTGGTGACTATAGTGAGACTAACCTGCTATTACTTCACAGTCCACGCGATGGTTTCACCCGCACGGATTGGCACGACAACATCTTTGCCAAAAGGCATAGACTCTGCCACTGTCCACTCTTGTTTGGTTAGAGTGACGGTATCCGTATTACGTGGCACAGCGTAGAAATCTGGGCCGTTATGACTAGCAAACGCTTCTAAATTCTCTAGTTTGTCTTCTTGTTCGAATACTTCTGCATAAAGCTCTAGTGCTGCGTGCGCTGTGTATGAACCCGCACAACCGCAAGCCGCTTCCTTCATGCCTTTTGCATGTGGTGCAGAGTCGGTACCAAGGAAGAACTTCTTACTACCGCTTGTCGCTGCTTCAATTAGAGCTTGCTGGTGAGTGTTGCGTTTAAGAATCGGCAGGCAGTAGAAGTGAGGCTTGATGCCTCCTACCAACATATGGTTGCGGTTGTAAAGTAGGTGGTGAGCAGTAATCGTCGCCGCGACGTTTTCATTCGCATTTTTCACAAAGTTCGCAGCGTCGGCGGTAGTGATATGCTCAAGAACAATCTTTAGATCAGGGAAGTCATTGACGATAGGTGCCAGTACAGTGTCTAAAAACGCTTTCTCGCGGTCAAAGATATCAACATGGTGGTGAGTGACTTCGCCGTGTACCAGCAGTAACATTCCCACTTCTTGCATCGCTTCTAAAACAGGGTAGATGTTCTTTGCATTCGTCACACCAGAATCGGAGTTAGTTGTGGCACCAGCAGGGTAAAGCTTAGCTGCAACTACCGCACCAGAAGCTTTAGCTTTACGAATCTCATCAGGTGTTGTGTTATCTGTTAGGTAAAGTGCCATTAAAGGCTCGAACTGTTCACTTGGCTTCTCTGCCATGATGCGTTCACGGTAAGCCAGAGCCATATCGGTATCGGTAACAGGTGGGATTGTATTTGGCATGATTAGCGCGCGTCCATTGTAGCGGCTAATGTCTCGCACGGTATCCTTTAGAACTTCTCCGTCACGTAAATGAACATGCCAGTCGTCAGGACGTGTGATCGTAAGTGTTGTCATTTTTGCTCCCACCATTGTAAAAGTTGTCTGATTGGAGCCTAACCGATGCGAAAACCTTGAAGGCAAACGCTTACGCTTAGGCGACAGGATGATAGAGCAAAGCGCTTTCTATTTCATCTTCTTTTTTGGTGGAAGCTATTGGTTGGGTAATTACTCGCCTCAACGGTTGTGGTTAGCGGACCGTTAACCATAGTGCGTGAATCGAACCTGGAATGAAAAAGAAAAACGTCAGAATCAGGTTGATGAAGAAGTCTTTATTCAAACCTTTATCGAGAAAGACGGCCAAAGGTGGTAGAAAAATACACAGTAGGATCATCACTAGTTTGTTCATAAGTCTGCTTAACTCCAATAAATTGAATACATCGGTTGTACCTGTTCGGCATTATCTCGTTCCGCGACAGGATGTCTATTCTATTAGCCTAGCAGACGATAATATTCAGAGTATTCTTACGTGTTTTAGGCGCGGATTTCATTTTTGAGACGCTCAGTGCTTGTTGGTTATTTGTAAAATAAACTCAATTAAATCAAACGGAATTAGGTATAATACCGCAACAATAATTACTGCTTAGGATAAGCAATGTCAGCACCTATTCTTTCACAAATCAATGTCTATCCGGTCAAATCCGTTGGCGGTTTGTCACTCTCAACTTCTTGGGTTGAAAAACAAGGTTTGATGTTCGATCGCCGCTTTATGCTTGCCTTGGCGGATGGTTCGATGGTCACTGCACGCAAGTACCCACAGATGGTTAGAGTCCAAGCGAATCTCTCGCCAGATGGCGTTATCTTTACTGCGAAGGGATATTCAAACCTACGAATTCGCTATTCAGAATTTAAAATGCAACAAGCGCCAGCACAGGTGTGGAGTGATAACTTCGTCGCTTACACCACCACAGATGCTGCCGATGATTGGTTTAGTGATGTTCTTGGTCAGCGTGTGGAACTGCTTTATTGCGGTGAACAGTCGAATCGTGTGCGTGAAAAATTCGGCCATAACGTGAGTTTTGCAGATGGATACCCTTTGTTGGTGATCAGCGAAGCATCGCTATCCGAGCTCAACCGACGTAGTCCTGAAACTCACTCTATGGATCAGTTTCGTACTAACTTAGTGGTTTCAGGTACCGAGCCTTTTGCTGAAGATGGATGGAAACGTATACGTATTGGTGAAGTCGAGTTTGAAGCTGTGAAGCCGTGTGAGCGTTGTATCCTGACCACGGTTGATGTTGACAAAGGTGAGTTTAGAGCAAGTAAAGAACCACTGAATACCTTGTCACAGTTTCGTGCAAATGAGCGTGGCGGGGTATTTTTCGGCCAGAACCTCGTCGCTCTTAATGAAGGTGTGATTCATCAGGGTGATAAAGTTGAAGTGCTTGAATACAAAGATAAAGAGTTCTATCCCGACAACAGTCCGAAAACTTTAGTGATGACATGCGTTGAACGAGAAGAGATCGCTAGAGATTTTATCACTTTCTGGTTGGAACCACAGCATGGAGAGTTCCCCGTTTATCAGCCAGGGCAACATCTGCCGATTACATTGAGAATTGGTGCGGAGACCATCGCGCGTCGCTACACCTTATCATCTAGCCCTTCAAGACCTGGGCGTCTGGCAATCTCTGTTAAGCGTATTGATGGTGGGCGTGTCTCTAACTGGCTGGTTGACAACTTTGCGCTTGGTGACTCGCTAACTTGCGAAAGACCAGATGGCAGTTTCCATTTGGGTGATAAGTCCAACCAGCCGTTATTGCTGCTATCAGCGGGAAGTGGTGTCACACCTATGCTATCTATGTTGCGCTATTTGGCAGATCATAATCAGTTGGATGATGTGGTGTTTTATCACCAATGCCGCAGTGTAGAGGACATTCCATGTCAGTCGGAGTTGGATGATTTACGTCGTCAACATCCTGGTTTAACGGTGCTCATCTCTCTTTCTCAGGCACCTATCGATTGGTTCGGCTTAAAGGGACGTTTAACCCTAGCTCACCTCAAACAGATCAAGGATGCAAAGTCCCGCCAAGTATTCGTTTGTGGCCCTGATGGCTTTATGCAAAAAGCAAGAAACTTGCTGATTAAAAAAGGGCTACCGGAAGAAAACTATCACCAAGAAGCGTTCGGGGTGAGCCAGATTTCTCAGCAGCCAGTTAAAGAACTGATGCTAAGTGTTAATGGGCACGTTTTCAAAGGGGATAATCAGAAAACACTGCTTGAACAAGCGGAAGATGCGGGAGCGTCAATCGCGAATAGTTGTCGTGCTGGTCTGTGTGGTGCATGTAAGGTCACGGTGGAATCAGGAGTTGTTCATCAACCCGACGTGCCCGCGTTGCAAGAACATGAGCGAAATATGGGGGTAGTGCTTGCATGTTGTAGCGTACCGCAAACAGATGTTGAAGTGGTAAGCTAAGCGTTCGTTCAAGTCATAGATAAAAAGCAGCCGAGAATAGGGCTGCTTTTTTCATTCTAGGACACTTTGATTACGGCCTTGATGCTTGGCTTTATACAGTGCATTGTCGGCTCGGCGGTAGAGATCGAGAAACTCACTATCCATATCTTTAAGCTGTGTAACCCCACAACTGAGTGAAAAGGGGATGTTTTTGTTGTTGAGTGACGACTGAAGAAATTGGATACGAAGCCGTTCTGCTATCTGATAGGCCTCTTCGGTCGCGGTGTGATTGAGAACAATGAGAAACTCTTCGCCACCTATTCGACCACAGCAGTCTGATTTTCTTAGGTTATGACGGATTATATCTGCCAAATCTATCATCACGTTGTCACCGAAATCATGTCCATATTCATCGTTTACTTGTTTAAAATGGTCGATATCGATAATGATGCAACTCAGTGGGAATTGATGCAGCTTGGCTGCTTGATAGGAGTCGGCTAAAAACTCCCACAGCTTGCGTCGATTACACAGTTTAGTGAGCTCGTCAGTGTTGGCTTGTTCGATCAACTGTTCGCGCATGTTAACCAGATCCGTGATATCTGTTGAGACACCGATAAGACCAATGACTTCTTGCGTTTTGCTACTAAAAATAGGCTTTTTGATGGCGCGATAGATTTTGACTTTACCATCGGGAATGGATTGAGCGCGTTCTTCATTGATCACGGTTTGAGCATGTTCAAACACCATGTTGTCGCTGCGCAATATATCGGTTAACAAATCGGGGTGGAAGAAATCCGCATCGGTTTTGTTTTTTAGATTCTCAAGCGAGGTGTCAAAAAGATCTAGGGTTAGTTGATTGGCATACAGATACTCTCCCTTGCGATTCTTGATAAAAACGTAAGACCCAATTTCATTGAGCACCATTTCATGAAGGGCGAATTTGGCTGGGTTATCGATATCGTCTATGTGCTTTAGCTTGATCATTTGACCTCCTAACTGCCGTGAGGCTGAGTCAATCGTCAATAACTCAAAGAGCTAAAGGCAAAGGGCAAGTTGCCCCCTATACCTTGGGCTTAACAGAACCTCTTTAATAACCTTATACCTATTTTTGTATCAGTACCTAGATTTGCTAAATGTTTTGGACAATTTTTGAAACGCGACTTCGCAGTTTCAACTGAGATAGCAGTACCCCAGACACGGTTAGGAGACCACCAATTACATGGTAATCACGAACCGTTTCGCCTAACAATGAAGCCGCTAACGTAATGGAAACCACGGGCATCAGATTCATAAACATTGCACTGGAATCTGCACCAATTAAGTCAATTGCTTTGACCCACATCCAAGGCGCGGCGACAGAAGCCGCGAGGCCCGCATAGGCGATTAAAGGAATAGCTTGCTGAGAAGGGAGTAATTGTTCACTGGAAAGCCAGAGTGGTGTAAGCATGAGTAACGCGAGAGTGCCCTGCATGTAAACCATCGTCCAGTTTGACAGAGGCATTTTCCAACGTTTGAGCAGGACGCAGTATGCGGCATAACATATTGACGCCAAAACCATAATTCCATCACCCGGCGTGATGTCTTGATGGAGGAAAAAACTAATATCGCCTTTACCGAGCATAAACATTAGCCCGGCCAAAGCCAACACGCCTCCTACGATACTGAGTGGCGAGATAGGCTTGGCCAAGAGCGGCACACTAAGAAATATGGCTAGCAGAGGCACAAGAGAGGTAATCAATGCCATATTAGACGCAGTTGTTGTTAGACCCGCGTAGTAGGATAGAGACTGATTGAGCACCATACCAAGCATCGCCAGAAAAGCCAGTTTCGCTAAATAAGGACGAATAGTTTGCCAGTGCTTGATGACGTTAGGCAGACAGAAAGGAGTGAGAAGAACGATCGCCACTAGCCAGCGATAAAAACTCATTGCACTCGGTTCAATGGTACTTGCGGCCATCTTATTTACGATCGCATTTCCGCCCCAAATAAAAACCGTAAAAAGAGGGAGTAGGTAAACCATGCCAGCACCAAGAAATGAATTAGACCGTGAACAGTTTGACAGGTCGATATAAATATATATATCTTTAAAAAGACATTATGAGTCATAGGAAGACAGGTTTGAGAAAATCAGCAAAACACCTTCACCCCTCGTTATCAATTGATAAGGCACCATCAGATGTGTTTATGAATTTCGAGGCATTTCTGTCTAATACGGAAACGCGAATGCACAGCCATCCATGGGGACAAGTGCAGTTAATCAGTGGTGGAATCTTGGAAATGGAGGCGGAAGGTACCCGTTTCCTTGCTCCGCCACATTTGGCAATCTGGGTTCCAGCGGGCGTAAGGCACACCAGCTATAACCGTAAACCTCTCTCATACTGTTCGCTCAATATTGCTCAGGCGTTTACTAAGAACTTCCCCGAATGCACCAGCTTGATAAAAGTGACGCCTATCGTCTCTGCCATCGTGGAAGACTTTCGGCAGCGGGATATAAATGTCGCGAAAACTGACTCTGACAAACGTTTGGTGCAGGTGTTGCTCGACCAGTTGGCGACTCGCGATACTCAACACCACTTCTTACCTTCAACCGATAATAAATATCTCGCTAAAATACTGGCCGCGGTGGAAGAAAACCCCGTTGACAACACCAGTCTCTCCCTCTGGGCGGAGCGAGTGCACACCACGGAACGGACGCTCGCTAGGCATTGTCAGGCAGAGCTTGGAATGAGCTTTACCGAGTGGAGACTAAGAGTGCGCTACTTATACTCAATGGAGTTGCTACGCAAAGGACACTCAGTTAAAGAGGTCGCTTTAACGCTCGGTTACAACCAAGCCAGCCCATTTATTGCTATGTTCAAGAAATACGCCGGCCTAACACCAGAACAGTACAAAAGCCGCTTACTTTAGCCTCATTTAAAGAGAAGAAAAAACTGCGCTATATTTCAATATTGGTGGTGGCTTGTAAGTAATTTATTTTGCAAAATAAATCCTATCGAAAGTACATCGAGTGAATTCATTGTCGATGATATTTTGTTCTAAATTAATGACTAGAGAAGCGTATGTCAGCAGCGGAAAAATCGTCTCGTAAACTCAGTATTTATATCATCTCAGTGGTATTGGCTATTTGGCTCTACAGTTTGTGGGCGGATAGAGTAACGCCTATTACCACAGACTCTAAAGTTCATACTTACTTGGTGCGTATTGCACCAGAGGTCTCTGGTAATATTGTTGAGGTCGGTGTTGAGGACAACCAAATCGTAGAGCAAGGTCAAGAGTTGTTTAAGATTGACCCGCGCAATTATCAAATAGCGCTTGCTTCTGCTCAAGCAAATTTGGCGATTGCAGGCCAGAATATTGGAGCGAATACTGCTGCCGTTGAAGTGGCTCAAGCAAAAGTGGTTGATGCACTCGCAGCACGAGATAATGCTCGTGAGCAAGCGACTCGAACTGAAAGTCTAGCGGCACGTGGTGTGTTAAGCCAGTCAGATCTAGACAACGCGATTGAGGCAAAAGAGCGAGCTCAAGCAGGACTCGAAGCGGCGCAAGCCTCTTTAGTTCAAGCAAAGCAAAATCTGGGGCCAACGGGTGAGAACAACCCTCAAATCCTTGCCGCGATGGCGGGTCTTGAGAAAGCTGAATTAGATCTAAGAAAGGCTCAAGTTTTAGCGCCATCACACGGCGTGGTGACCAACATGCAGCTCACTGTTGGGCAAAATGTGGTGGCGGGTTCACCGGTTTTAACTTTTTTAGATCCTCGCAGCGTATGGATCTCCGCGCAGGTGCGTGAAAACTCGATGGAGTTTATCAAGCAAGGTCAAACAGTAAAGATAGTGCTTGATGCACTGCCAGGAAGAGTCCTAAACGGTAAGGTAGAGAGTATTGGATGGGGGACGGGAGGTACAAATAATATCGATCCTGCGACTGGTTTTCTGAATTCGAGTCAAGGCAATATCGCACCTCAACGTTATCCTATCAATGTCGTATTTGATGATCTTGAACAGTTAACCAACATCCGTTATGGCTCCCAAGCAACCGTCGCGTTTTATACAGAACAAAGTGGTTTTGGAGAATTTTTAGCGGGTATCTGGATGCGAATTTTGAGTATTTGGACTTATGTTTCGTAGTTCAGCAAACCCAGTATTAAGATTGGTGCTTGCACCCACTCTGCTGCTTTATTACCTGATTTACCAAGGTCAGTTTTTGCCAGTGCTTGCGCCGATGTTTGTGGTGATTTTTCTCACCATAATGCCATCCAAGCCACCACTTGATATGTTACTGAAACTATTGGCGGTTGTTTTGGTAGTCAGCTTGGGAGTGGTGGTGTTAGGGCAGGTATTGTTTGATTCACCCACTGGATTCGGCTTGTTTTGCTGGTTGATGTTATTTTGGAGTTTTTACCGAAGTCACAATGACCCAAAAGATATGCTTGCGACATTCTTGCTTCTGTTCGTGATCATTACTTTTATCGTCAATTTACAGTTTGATATTTCGGTCTCAAATCTACCCTGGTTGATGCTAGAAACGTTCCTCACGGCTATTATCGTGACTTACGCTAGTTTTTTACTTTTCCCTGGCGATCAGAAAGATATTTTGCCAGATGAACAAGACATGGATGGGGCAGAAACACATCTAGGCTTAATTGCATTTAAGGCGACAACGCTTATTCTAGCGATGTATGTCCTTGTGGGAACAGCAAGCTCGCAAACTTTACTGATCGCAATTACTTTGGGTAGCATGATTAAAATACCGGTATCACGAGATCAGCGTATTTTTCGTAACAATCGTTTGGTCGCGACCCTAGCCGGAATTTTAGCCACATTGCCAATAATGGCAGCGCAAAACTACTTAGCAATGCCACAATGGGCCTTGATTGGTGTGACCTGTTTTATGGGGTTGCAACTGGCGTGTTTTGCGATCAGACGTGAGTGCCGACTCAGCATCTATCAACTCTTGTTTACTAACTTTATTGTGTTGCTAAACCAGCTACTCACTTACCAAGGCGAGCAACCTATCAGTGCTGAAGTGATACGACTTATCTCTATTTCGGTAGCGATCCTCCTCGCAACCGTCATTTTGAACCTCACCCAAGTCAAACCAAAACCTTATTCAGCTCCTCAGTAGAGGAGCTTCATTTTCTTGATAAATGTTTGTTCAAGTATTGGATTGCTTGCTCTTTACCCATGTACTTGCCTAGAGTTTTTATCGGGACAGACGCTAGATCAACCACGATGAGTCCATCAAGGGCGTAGTTAAAGGCTGGGTCAACGTTAAAACAGACCAACTTACCATTCAAGCCCAAATATTGTCTTAGCAATACGGGGAGCCCCATCCCTTGTTCTAGTCGATTAAGAACTTTTGACAGAATAGGGAGCTTAGACAGTGAACTTAGCATGTCAGGACGCCAGAATTCTTGCCCACTTTTTTCTAGAGGGCTTGTTGGAGCGACCAATTTAGCTTTGTCATTGTCGTAGTAGTGAACGGTCATCACGGATGCAATAAGCTGCCTCGCGACGGGACTGTAGTCATTGCTGATGCTGACCGGACCAAATAGATGCGTATACTGAGGGTGGCGGTAAACAAACGCCGCAATCCCTTTCCACAGGAGTAGCAAGGAGTGCATATTACGCTGATATTGTTTAGCGACGACTGAACGGCCCAGTTCAATTGATTGCCCGAGGCTGCTTATAAATGCTTGATCGTATTTAAATAAGCTAGAAGAGTAGAGGGCGTCAATTCCTCCTTGTTGAATCAACTCATCGACTAATCCTAAACGATAGGCGCCAACAAGATCTCGCTTGACTCTGTTCCAAACGAACAATTGATAGTATTGGGTGTCATAATGGTCTAGATCACAACTTTTACCGCTCCCTTCTCCCACATCTCGAAAGCTTTCTTCTCGTACTCGTCCAATCTCTTGCATCATTCTCGGAATGGTTGAGGTTGGAGCACAATAGACATCGAAGTCTCCTTGTTCCAGTAGCTTGTACTGTTCGAGGGCTAACAGCTCGTGGTGTAATTGTTCTACCGGCACAGGCGCGATAATTGGCTCGAGAGGGGCATCTGAGGGAGTAAGAGGTCGCTTGTGGGTCACGCTACCCATTAGATAGGTATTTAAACGAAAGTACTGGGCAATCTCTTCATCGTTAGCGAAGTCTTTGATCTCTGTGTATGGGATAGGATTGCCGACCGAAACTGAAACCGTTTTACCGGATTTATTCAGGAGTTCTCTTCCCAGCATGGCAGTTCTTAATAGTGGGTGAATTCGCCCAGCCTGATAAAACAACTTGCTATTCATACCTAGGATGAACAATGGAACGGTTGTCGCTTGTGCATGTTTGACAAATTTGGCGACTGACTTGCTCCAAGTTTTGTCGGTAATCTTATTCTCATTCGCTTGCCATGAAGAGACTTCTCCGGCAGGAAAAAGTATCAACACGCCTCCTTGTGAAAGGTGTTGATTTGCTTCTTGGATTGCTCGTCGGTTAGTTCGTTTGGCTTGTTCACCACCAAATACATCGACGCCAATGAACAAATCATTAAGCTCAGGAATCCGTTTAAGTAACTCATTAGCAAGGACTTTGACATCTTTGCGCACTCTTGAAACCAAAGATGCGAGGATGATGCCTTCAATACCACCAAATGGATGGTTGGCGACAATCAATACCGGGCCTTGACTGGGAATATTTTCAAGGCGGCCGTGATCCACCTGATATTGAGTCCCTATACGAGCTAAGGCTTCATTCATAAATTCAAAACTGTCCTCTGGCAGCGCTTCTTGCCGATAGAGTGAATCAAGTTTAGAAAGGCCTATTGCCCATTCGATGACTGATTCGCCAATGCCAAATGGTGTTTTACGTGGTAATCGGAATGGACTATCAATCATACTTAGCTCCTTGGGTAACAAGGCGGTGAGTAACGCTACCTTGGTCTTGTAGATCGCGTAGCAGGAGCAAGGTGGTAATCAGTTCAGCCAAAGCGATAAAGTTTGCTGACATATGTCTCAAAGGGGGAAACGTCATAGTAATCCGCCTTACTGTTTAATGAGGGTTGGCCAGTTTTGGTCAGCCGTTGAGATGTGACCAGCGCGATCGGCATCCCATAAGGCTTTAACTTCGGCGTTGTAGTTAAGGTAGAGCTTACCATTGATGATTGACCACTGATTTGGGTCAGAGGGTGCGAAGTCATTTTTTGCTGATACCGCCCAAGCGCAGTACCCGCCATATTGAGGAGCGTAAGCTTCTGGATCGGCAATAAAAGTGTCTAGGTTGGCTTGTGAAGAGAAGTACCAATCTGCACCTTTATATTGGGTTTGCCATTTGCTGTCCCCTTTAATGGGCTTACCTTGAGTAAAATAAGCCACGGTGTCGTAGCCACTGACTGCCTTGTTGCTAAAGATGCCTGTAGATACCTCATCTGCGGCGAATGAAGCAAAACTTAGTAAAAGAATAACTAGACCAAATAACTTTTTCATTTAAAAACTCCTTGTTCGACAGTGTCATGCTTGAGGCAAGTAACACGGGTGTTAAAGTCCACGTTGTGAAGGTTGTCGATAGATTGGTAATGCATTTCTTGCTTGGTAGAAGACACGACAACGGAAGTAAAACTTACCGTTCTGGCATCATTTCTTGCCATTAATGGTGAAAGATGAGGGCTGGTGGTGTCGTGGGTTAGATGAAATTCTCGACCCACTTGCTCAATAGGTAATCGGGTAACTAAACGCTCAAACAATCTTCGGCGGTAGTCACGTGCTTGGGTAAAGTTCACTGCCGCGGAAACGATCGGAGCAACCGCGTGCGAACGGGTTAATCTTTCTCCATCCCATGTCCAAAGCACCGTTTCATTCGCAGTACGATGAGTGTCAAAAGAGACCAAAGTAAACGGGGCAAAGGAGCCTAGTCTCATGGATAGAAGACGGTGATCAACCGACTGACTAGAACAGCAACTTGCAAGTTGCTTGATGACCAAGCCGCGGCTGGTCAAATTGCCGTTTGGCACCTTTCCTTGGTAAAAATTGAGCAGGCAGACGGTTAAACCATGCTCATTGGTTGAGATCCAACTGCCACCACCGACAGGGTCAATGGGCATTAAGCAGCGAACGTCATCAATCAATACACTTTGTGGTTCGATTGCTGGTAGGCGAGTTCGTTGTTCATCGCGGTTGAAACAAACCTCATAGTGCGTATTGCCGTGGTAAACCCAAGATAGTGTGCACATAGTTATTGTGCCCTCTGATAGGTGGCAGTGGTTGGTGCGACACCAAAATGATCATCGGATTGCACACCGCGCAGTGAGGCGACGACTTTCGCCATGGCAAAGTGATGGGTTGCATGCAAAGCTGCAAAGGTAAGCTCGCGCACCAGCGTAGACGAAACCTCCTCAACGCTTGTTCGTGAAAGCATAACCTCTGTTTCAACGTTAACTGCCTGATTGAGCTCACTAGATGGCAATCCAAACAGCCATTCAATTAACTCACTAATCTCCTGCTTAGCCATCTCTATGCTGCGCTCAACCGTATGGCCTCGTCGACGAACATTGTAGTCAATGGATGTCGGTTCAAGTTTGATCGCCTGGAATAAATCGAGCCAATGGCGAAAGTGTTCACCGATAGAACTGCTTACATGCGGATGAGCAATAAAAAGATAGTCATCGTCGCTGAGGGTTTCGAGAAATTCATAGCCTTGATTTAACGTTTCGATGCATCCCATTACCGCGAGGGAAGGGTGTATCTGTGCGTCATTCTCTGAGCTTGTCGTTAGATTTTTCATCGTTTGCTCCTAAACTAGCGATTCAGTTAATCCGTCATTGGGTAGCGCTGTGTTAGCCGCTTTTCTTCTCGCCAAGCTTGAAGTAATGCGCCCAAGCTTGGTGTTTTGTGTCCCTGCTTTTTTTGCTTAGCCCCAATTTGATAGAGCAGACGATATTGAGTTAATAGCGTCGAAAAAATATCTTTTAGGCGGGTATCGCTATCCCAAATATGCGCAGCTTCGCTACTGGCACCATTGATCTCTAAGATGTCGAAACATTCCCCATTCATTAATGCGTGAATATCTCTGAACTTGATATCGAGACGGCCGTAATTGAAACCCTCAAACTCAGTGAGAATCGTATCTAGCTGCTGCTCAAGTGCCGGCGTAATGAACTGATTACCATCACGAAAAATAGCGCCACGAGAATGGCTACCCGCAAACGCCAATTGGAATTGGTTGTTAGCTGGAATGACGAGGTCGAGGTGCTCACTGTGGCGTGGTAGGTAGAGATGCTGTAACTTGCCCGCTCTCGGACACTTATCAATCAATTGTTGTAGGGTCGATTGACCATCTCCAACCACATACGGTGAATATTTCAACGTAATCGAGATGATCCTGCCTTTGGTTTCACCGGGCTGTCTGACGTAGAAAACGCCAGCTTCTGCGCTGTACGGTGACTTCTTCTGAAGTAGAAAGCGTCCGGAGAGAGGAAAGCTTTCGATGTAGTCTCTCAGTTGTTGATTGGAATGAATCAGCTTGACACCGACACCACGGCAACCCAGATCAGGTTTAGCCACCAGTGGATAGCTCAGGTTCGCCGCGTCGAGTTGCTGTAACGACTCATTTAGTAGGTCATCAGTGTGGTTTGAGGATTTGACCAAGGTAATAAAGGGCAAAATCCATTGATTCGCTGTCTCGCCTGCCGAGGTGAATATATCGTGTTTGGATTCTCCCACCATGCCACTCAACTTAATCGCAGGGTTAGCAATAAGCGGCAGTGCCCAATCTCGGTGTGCCATACTTAACACGGCACTTTGGAGCACAACGGGAGTGTAGAAAAACCATGCGGGTAGGAATTCAAAAGGCGAGATAACTCGCTTTGGTTGCTCTAAAACGGGCATTCCCGCGTTGACCATTCCCTGTGGAATGACGTCAAGGTTAGCGAGCTCTATCATAGGTATCCCTTAATAGCGTTTTGGTTAGAAGTTTGTTTACAAGCACCATCAGCAAGCCTCCCAGTGGAATGAGCACCCAACCTGACTGGTGTTGTTGAAACCACTGCGCGTTACCAAGTTGGAAGAAAGAACCGAAAATAAGCACCGTCCATAAAGCGGTTGCTGTGAGTACGGCGAACAAGAATGTGGTTTTGGCTACACCAAGAAATCCACTTAATGTGAATCCGACAGTTCGTAATCCCGGAATGAATCGCACCAAAAATAGCGTCATGAACGCTCGTCGATGCAATATGTGTCGCAGACTTCTCGTCCGCTGATAACGGAACAAACGATAGCGAAGAAAACGAACTCTTTGTGCCATTTTGCCGATCATATACAGCCCAAGATCACCTGAACTGATGCCGGCAAAGACAGCGAGTAGGGCAATCGACGTTGGCAGTGCTTGCTCGACTGCCAAGCTTGCCGCCGTAACGATCGCAAGATCTTCTAGTAGGTACGAAAGTAGGACGATACCGAGGAATAGCGCCAAGATAGATAGATTGCCTTGAAGCAACCAGACTTCAATGGTCTTTGATATATCTGTCATAACTGATCCCCATCAATCCTTAGCGCAAAACAGTGCCAACTAGAAATAACTTAGATAAGTCATTTCTAGGTAAAGTGGTCATAACATTCACAGAATTTCTAAATGCCACTCAGCTAAAGAAAGGGAGGAGTTAAGAAAAATTTCATCAATAGATGATAATTACTAAACGCTATTGGAGACTAATCGGACTAAAGCGAGCTCCTTTATCCTAAAGATTTATCTGGGATGCTCAGTAAATCCTGATTGATTTAGCGCCTTATTCCGACGTGGTGGATGATATTGATTCTCAATGTGTGATTGTAATTCATTACATATGTAACTAATAAATCTAATAAAAACTTTATATATGAAGCTGCTTCATATTTTGATAATTAATTGCTTGTTAACATTTTTGTAACCTTTGTTATTCGGTAACTATGTGATGCGGTTTACTATAAGGAGTCACAAATGCAAGTAAGCATCACAACAACAAAAACAATGATCGCGACGGTTATCAGCACCACCCTTCTATCAGGGTGTTATTGGGATGATCCTGAAAAAGCAGCGAAATACGTCAGCAGTAAAATCGACCGAGACGATGTGGTAGAACACTTAGTCGAGTTGGAAGGTCGTGCATCGAAAACCAGTGATGGAAGTTCTGTTACACGAGCGGCTGGAACACAGGGCTATGCAGAATCACTAGACTATATTGTCGATACGATGAAGGAGCACAACTACCAAGTTTCTATCCAAGAGTTTGATTTTAGAGCTTGGGAGGAATTGGCTGGAACACAGCTAAGTGTTAACGGTACTCGCTTGATTGGTGTCAGAGAGGCAGGAGAAGGCGTTGATGCTGATTTTGCTGTTATGTCCTATTCGGGTAAGTCAAACGGTACTTTAGCCGCACAAGCAGCCTTTGTGACGCCTGATTTTCGATTTGATGCACCAGACTATGATGATACTGATGGTTGTGAATCAGCGGACTTTATAGGCAAAGACGTCGCAGACAAAATTGCCATTATCCAACGGGGTGGGTGTAGTTTTAGTACTAAGGTAGTCAATGCACAAAATGCGGGTGCAAAAGGCGTGATTGTCTTTAACCAAGGCAATGGAGAAGGCCGCACCAGCGTGGTGAATGGCACCTTGGGTAACGACAGTACAGCGACGATACCTGCTTTTGGCGCGCGCTACGAATTAGGCAAACAGTGGTACGACTTAAGCAAGACGACTGACGTGCCTGTTAGCCTTCAACTCAGCGTACAAGATGACGTTGTTCTGACGCAGAATATCATCGCCGAAACAAAAGGTGGTGATGAGAATCAGGTGGTTATGTTAGGCGCTCACCTTGATTCTGTTCCTGAAGGTCCCGGCATCAACGATAATGGTTCCGGTACAGCTGGGTTATTGGAATATGCCGTCACACTGGCAAATCTGAATGCCCCAGTGAAAAACAAAGTTCGCTTTGCTTGGTGGGCCGCAGAAGAAGCCGGTTTAGTGGGTTCGGAATACTACACCAATGATCTTTTCGCCCCTCTTCGTGATCAAGCTGAACGAGAAATTCGTGCTGAGCTAGGTCTTGATGATGCTAGTCCACTAACCCCGGAGCAAGTCGATCTGGTGGATGCGCGTTACTATGAGTTGAACAAGGTTAAGCTCTACTTGAACTTTGATATGATCGGTTCTCCAAACTATATCTTTGGCGTTATGGACGGAGACCTATCGGATACCAAAGATAGCCCAGACAATGCCTACACGGGCGATTTCAAACCGCCGTATGGTACCTCTGATATAGAGTCTACGTTCAATCGTTTCTTCAGCAGCAAATCACACGCTACTGTTCCACAAGCACTTTCTAAGCGTTCAGATTACGCAGGGTTTGCAGATTGGGGAGTGGCATTTGGTGGCCTGTTTACAGGTGCGGAAAATGTGAAATCAGCAGAAGAAGTCGATCAATTTGGTGGTCAGATTGATGTGGCTTACGACAAATGCTACCACCAAGCCTGTGATGATTTGAATAACATCAGTCAGACAGCGTTGTACGTGAACACTCAGTCGTTGGCGTACGTGACGACCTTCTATGCATTCAGTCAGCCGGTATTCCCACAGCAACAGCCTGAAGTTGTTCCAGCGCTGCGTACCATGGACGCAGTGTTCGTTCCTCAGAACAAGCTGCGTGTGGGGGAGAAGTTAAAAGCGGCGGATAGTGTTTCAGATCATGACCACTTCCACGGTGACTTTGACCAAGACCGTCAATAAGCGAGTAGAAAATAAAAGCCGCACGCGAGTCTAAGGTGCGGCTTAATTATTCCTAGTAGAAAGCATGGTTCTGCTAGGATTCACTCATGGATTAGACGTTAGTACCTTGACTAAGAACGTAATTCAATCCGCCGAGAATCGCGGCCACTTGTGCATCGTTACACTCTTCATTGGTGACTTTCGGGCTGTCTGGATAGACTTCTGTTGTCGTGCCATAAACACAGTTTGTCACGCCGCCACATAGCCCCAGCTTAACCATAGGGTAGTTGATCACCCCGTGCTGAACGACAGCAGAACCAATGATTTCTCCTTTCTCATCAGCGGGCGCGATATGCGTGACTTTCGCAACGGATTCGATAACCGCCGCTTGAAACTCTGATTGAGGGTTTTCTGTGTCGCCGACCGTGTAGAAACCGTCGGGAATCATACCTTCAATGTATTCAATACCATCGCGAGCTGCTAGAGCAGGGCGAAACTCGTCTTCATCGCTGTCTGTGGTTTCATGCAGGTCGATATGAACTAGGATCTTGCCTTGGATAGCGGCGACTAGCGCCATCAGATTGGCGGATTCTTCCGCTGGGCTATCGGCATAGAATGAACGGTTAGGGTCGATAGCCAATGGATTCCAACGATTGATGGTTTCGTAACCCCACGGGCTGACACAAGGGGCGACGATAATATTGAAGTGCTGACTGTAAGTGGCCATTTCATCTGCGGCGAATTGGAGTGCACCGTGCACGCCACTGGTCTCGTAGCCATGTACACCACCAGTCACCAAAACGACGGGTTTCGATATGTCCCAGTTCTTAGTTTTGATGCAAAAAAGCGGATAGCGTTTAGGGTCATAAGAGAGCGCACCATATTGCTCGACATCAAATTGGTTTTTAAGAGCGAGAATCTTAGGGACGACTTGTTGCTGATATTCGCGTTTAATAGTGGTTTGTTGACGCCATGCGATTTTTTCCGCTTCGCCCCATTTTTGCCCAGGGGTTCCGATTGGATAAGTGTAAGTACTGCGCATTACCTTGCCTTTATTGTTATTGGAAAATTGCACCTAGGATAGAGTGCTGTAACCGTACAGGCAAATGTTCTATCGCTGAAATAAAAAGATTGACTGTGTGCTGACGTCAATTGAGTTTGAGCTTTAGCGTTGCGGTGTTACATTTAGTTACATTGAACCTAATTTAATATGAGAAGAAACAATGGCAGGTGCAAGTTTATTAACGTTACTTGATGACATTGCGACGGTTTTAGATGACGTTGCTTTGATGTCTAAAGTGGCTGCCAAAAAAACGGCTGGCGTGCTTGGAGACGACCTCGCGCTCAATGCCCAGCAAGTGTCAGGGGTAGCGGCTGAGCGAGAAATTCCGGTAGTCTGGAGTGTGGCGAAAGGCTCGTTTCGCAACAAGCTGATACTGGTTCCAGCCGCGCTATTAATCAGCGCTTTCATCCCTTGGCTTATTATGCCTTTACTGCTAATTGGTGGTTTGTTTTTGTGCTACGAGGGCGCAGAAAAGATCATTGAGAAGTTCACCCATCAACCGAATGAAAGTGAAGATAAAACCATTGAAACGACGCTTTCTATCGAAGAGTATGAACGTAACAAGATCGCTGGAGCAATCCGTACCGACTTTATTTTATCAGCCGAGATTATTGTCATTGCACTGGGTACGGTTCAGGGACAGTCAACGACAACTCAAATATTGGTTGTGAGCTTAATCGCTGTGCTTATGACGATAGGTGTCTACGGGCTAGTGGCTGGAATTGTAAAGCTCGATGATCTGGGTTTTTACCTAGAACGTTGCTCGCAAGGGCGAGGGCTTCGTTCCGCATTGGGGCGCGGATTGATCACTTTTGCACCAAAGCTAATGAAAGCATTGGCGGTGATAGGAACTGCGGCAATGTTTTTGGTTGGCGGTGGCATCGTTGTCCATAACGTTCCAGCCATTCACCACTGGATTGAACCCATTATCATGGACATCCCAAATCTGTCATTGGCAAAAGCGCTGTTTCCTTCATTGCTTAACGGCTTGATTGGTGTGGTTTGTGGTCTTGTTGTTGTGGCGATATGGCACGTGATATCGAAGCTAAAACGTTAGTCATCGATTTCTACAGGGCTCGACAATCGAGCCCTATTTTCCGATTTCGTCACCCTCATTGCTTTCACCCTTGGTGATTTTCTCTAGTGCCGAAGTGAGCAGCTCGCTGGTTTGTGCTCCTGAAATGAGATGCTTTCTATCAATGATAATTGCTGGAACTGCGTTAATCCCTGCTTCAAGCCACTGCTGCTCTGTTGACGCAACGGCTTGCGCCCAACTTTCATCATTGAGGATGTTACCCGCCAGCTCGATATCTAGTCCTACGGACTGAGCACATTCAATCAACACTTGTGGATCGCTGACATCTTTTGCACCTGAGAAATAGGCTTCAAACAATGCCATTTCAAGTTCAAACTGTTTATTTTCACTCTGTGACCACATCAATAACTGATGTGCTTTACGGGTGTTGTAGATTTTCATCCCATCATAAAAGTTAAACTTAAAACCCACTTCTCGGCCAAGCTGAGTAAGGGTCTCTCGTGCCGCAATACTGGCTTCTTCAGATATGCCATATTTTTCGTGTAAGTGCTCACGCAGGTTTTGGCCTTCGGTGCCCATTGCGGGATTCAATTCGAACGGATGCCAGTGGATCTCAGCTTCAATACTCTCACTGAGACTGACAAGAGCATGCTCGAGTCGTTTGTAACCGATAATACACCATGGGCAAACGACATCTGAAACGATGTCTATTCGAATTTTGTTCATCTCAACGTCCTTCTACTACTGCTATCAATAATTATAGAGAGCTTAATGATAAGATTTGAGCATTACTTCGCAATTTGAACAGCTCTACGCCCAGTTACTACTACGTTAAAAAATGGCTTGAGGCTGAAGTCGTGGCCTGTCCTGTTTTGATAGGATAGCGAAATCAATGATGACGCCTAGCTTTTACTAGGTATATTGTTAAGGAAATCGTGATGTTAACTGCTCACGCGACAGATGTAATTTTGCATGCGTTTGACTGGCCTTATCCTCTAGTTGAACAAAGAGCTCGCCAAATTCAGCAAGCGGGCTATAAGTATGTTTTGGTCTCCCCGCCAATGAAGTCGTTAAAAAAACCGCAGGGGACAAAGTGGTGGCAACGCTATCAGCCTCAAGACTATCGTGTTATTGATAATCAATTGGGCAATTCTCAACAGTTTAAGTCGATGCTTAATGCCCTCAAACAGCATGGGATTGGCATCTATGCGGATGTGGTCTTCAATCATATGGCGAACGAATCGTCAGTGCGTAACGATCTACAGTATCCATCGACTACCGACCTAGACGACTACCAAGCCAACAAAGAGTACTATCAAAATCAACGTTTGTTTGGAGATCTCTCTAAGCCACTGTTTAACCATGATGATTTTGTTGAGGCATTTGGTATTGAAGATTGGCAAGATCGTTGGCAAGTACAAAATGGACGCATTACGAGTGGCCCTAGCGACCCAGGTTTACCCACGTTACGTGTGTGTACCAATGTCATCTCGCAGCAGCAGTCTTACTTAAAGGCTTTGAAGAAACTCGGAGTGAAGGGGTTTCGCATTGACGCTGCGAAACATATGACGCTAGAACATCTTAAACAGGTATGGACTGATGAAATTTGTCAGGACATACATATCTTCGGCGAAATCATTACTAGCGGTGGCGCTACTCAGCCAGAGTATGAGCTGTTCCTCGAGCCATATCTGGCTCAGACGCGGCTAGGGGCTTACGATTTTCCACTGTTTCAAACCTTGTATGACGCATTGCAGCCAAAGGGCAGTATGAAGAGTCTGGTCGACCCGTACTGTTTTGGTCAGGCACTCTCTGAGACGCGAGCGATCACGTTCGCAATTACTCATGACATACCCAATAACGATGTGTTTGCGAATTTGGTGATGACCCAAGCGCAAGAATGGTTGGCTTATTGCTATCTGTTGGGACGAGATGGTGGTGTTCCGCTTATTTATACCGATCTGAATACCAGTGGCATTCATGGCAAAGATCAGCAACCGCGTTGGCTTAATACGTGGAATGATCCGCAGATGCTTGCAGCAATTGATTTCCACAATCGTATGCACGCTAAACCGATGACCATGATTGAGGCTGGTGATGATCTACTGGTCTTCGCTCGAGGAGAAGAAGGTATGGTTATTCTCAATAAATCGGTCAGAGCTAAAACCGTTGAACTAAGCAGCAGCGCAACTTGGATTGATCTGCTGACAAAGCAGACGTTCCTTTCTAAGGCTGGCATCTGTCATCTAGATGTACCAGCACAAAGCGCACGGATGTTAATTACGGATTAATACAATAGGCGCACCAGTTACGGTGCGCCTTACTTTTTCTGGGTTGAGATTAGACGGTAAATTTGTTCAAAATACTGTCTTGTTCGCGAATGTTTTCGGTTTGAGCTTGCATGGCAATGTTGGCATTATTTGCGGCTTCTGCAACCTGAGTGGACAAGTCTTTGATCTTCACTGTGTTGTTGTTTATCTCTTCGGCGACTAAGCTTTGCTCTTCGGCGGCTGAAGCGATCTGAATGTTCATGTCACTGATTCGCTGAATGGCATCGCGAATGCTTTCGAGTGCTCTGTTGGCCTCCTGAGCTCTCTCGACAGCGGTGCTAGCGGTTGTTTTACTCATATTCATGGCATTCGACACAGACGTTGCCCCTGCCTGTAATTGCTCAATCATGTTACGGATTTCCGTGGTAGATTCCTGAGTTCGTTGCGCGAGCGTGCGAACTTCATCAGCCACGACCGCAAAACCACGCCCCGATTCACCGGCGCGAGCCGCCTCAATCGCTGCGTTGAGTGCCAGCAAGTTTGTTTGGTCTGCGATGTCATTAATGACTTTGAGTATGGTTTCAATGTTGTCTGTTGCAGATTCTAGGACTTTAACTTCCTCGACCGCCTCATCAATTTTCTGAGAAAGATTGTCGATAGCACTGGTTGTTTCGCTGACAACAGATGTCCCGATACTGGTTGCATCATCGGCTTCTTTTGCCGCAGCCGCAGCCCCTTGAGCATTGTTGGCGACATCGCCTGACGTGGTGGCCATTTCATGCATCGCGGTGGCCAACTGTTCCAGTTCGTGAAGTTGGTCTTGCAGTGCTGAAGCCGATTCTTGCAAGCCGACAGAAGTCATTTCTGAACCTCGCAAAATTTCAGAACCGATCGCTTTAGACTGAGTAATCAGTTGCTGGAGCTGGCTGGTAAAATCGTTAAACCCACTGGCGAGGATAGAGAACTCTTTGTCAGTCTTGGTATCAAGACGTTGCGTCAGATCCCCTTGACCAGAAGCTACGTCCTGAATGGCATCGCTGAGCGAATCGAGAGGGCGCATCAATGTTTTGATCAAAACCAAAAGGATGACGATACTGATAACCAAGGCAATCACCGTGTAGATGATGGAGCTGTTTCTCAGGTCAGCAAGAGATTGATATGCGATCTCTTCATCAAGTACTACACCAATATACCAATCTTCGCCGGGCACTTTGGCGAAGTCGAGAGTGTACTCTTTACCATCGATAATGGTTTCTTGGGGTTGGTCTTTAATCTGTGTATCGCCTAAGTACTCTTTCATAGGCTTACCATTTAACGCTGTCGTTGGGTGCGCAATGGTTGTGCCATCACCAGAGACGATAAACACGTACCCCGCGTTAAACAGATCGACCTTGTTAACCAGTTCAGCGAGTGCGGCCAAGCTCACGTCATAAAATATCGCACCAATAAATTTACCGTTATCTCGCACTGGGGTGGCGATCGAAACCAGTATTTCACCCGTGCCTGAATCTGCGTATGGCGCGGTAATGATGAGCTTTCCAGAGTTTTTTGCGTCAATATACCATGGTCTGACACGGGGATCCCAACCTGCACCAGGGTCCCATGATGCTTCATTACCTATGTGTGAACCGTCGCTTTCAAACCCTAACCCAGCAAGGAGGAAAGTCTCTTTTATCACAGGTCGGGTGATAACCTCGGAAATAGCGTCAGGTGAAAGGTCAAGCTCAAGCATACTTGTGGCATAAGAGGCTATCGCTTTACGAGCATTAATTTCAGATGCGGTCGTGTCTCGGACACCGTTAACGATTTCGGTGACGCTAGAAGTAACCTGAGATTTCACTTCACTTCGAACAATATAGTATTGCTGAAGAGTCAGAAGTGTAACAGTCGCTAAAAGCAGGACAGACGAAGCGGCCACAATCTTATGGCTAAATTTCATTTCATGATCCTCATCTCTATAGATAAACTCTTTATTTATAGATCTATAGTTATGAAATGAGTATTCAGCCAGAAAAAACTAAAACTTTTCTATCAGTTAAAGGCCGAGTATGGTTTTCTCTAATCCTGTCAACAACGATTCGTTACCATCAAATAGCGTCGAGACAACTTGTGCGCGTTTTTTACCAGACTTCATCTGCTTACATGCCTCTCTAACCGTTAGGACTAATTGGAGTTCATTGGCTAATGAAGAAGTTTGATTCACTTTCCAGTGATTGATTTTCTGGCTGAGTTTGCTCTCTTTTAGAACCGGTTTTAAAGAGGTGAGTTCTTGGCGTAAAACCGCCAGCAAGTCGAGTTGTGCCTCGCGGTTGGCGACGAGTGTTGCGAGTCGATTAAGCACGGCTGCCATTAACTCATTGAGCTCAACATATCCACCTTGCTTAGGTAATTGAGACGTGACACGCGACGACACTTGTACAGAACGAACGAGGGTTTTCGGCGTATAAGTTATCGCTGTCAGGGCGTCGAAAGGTAACCAGAAAGATTGTCCCGCTTCTACTGCATATTCTTGTTTACCGAGTTTAACCAATGCCAATCCCTTCTCAACGCAAATAAGCTGATGTTTCAGCAGCTTTTTTCGTGATGTAGAAACAAGGAAGTCGTATAGCTCAGATTGGAAAGAGATTGCGTAGTGCATGGTGTCGCTCATCGGTAAAGGGGCGCTAAGATTAACGCTTATTGTTAAAAAAGCCAACTTTGTGGAAGGTATCGCCCAATTTCCGATAAAGAGTCTGGTCTGACCTTGCCGATTCTGCTAAAGAGTCTGGTCTGACCTTGCCGATTCTGCGAGAACTGTAGCTGCTAAGAACCATTTCTCAGCGTAGAATAGTGCGGCTTTTTACC
This sequence comes from Vibrio sp. TRT 2004, assembly GCF_050113735.1. Lineage (NCBI taxonomy): Bacteria > Pseudomonadati > Pseudomonadota > Gammaproteobacteria > Vibrionales > Vibrionaceae > Vibrio > Vibrio sp. TRT 2004. The sequence continues at coordinate 94,490 of NZ_JBNJOH010000009.1, forward strand.
TAACGAACAGAATAATGACGACAAACACAGACCCTTTTATTGAGATTCGTCCTTACAATGACGATGAAATTCCCGCGGCAATTGACCGCTTAGTTAATAATGAAGAATTCATCAGTGCGATTTTACAGCACCGCTTTTCAAACCACGCTGGTTGGTTTAAAACCTTAATGTCGCCAGTGGTTAAGATATACCTGAAGATGAAATGGTCCAAGCTCAAGTCGGTTGAGACCATACAACTTGAGGTTAAGAAGTATCTAGATCAAACCCTTAAGTCCACAACACGAGGCGTGACTTACAGTGGTCTGGATAATTTAGACACAGAGCAGGCTTACCTGTTTGTTTCTAACCATCGTGATATCGCGATGGACCCTGCTCTGGTTAACTATGGTCTGTTCAAGAATGGCCATAAGACAGTCCGTATTGCTATCGGTGACAACCTGCTGAAAAAGCCTTGTGCGACTGAGCTGATGAAGCTCAACAAAAGCTTTATTGTTAAACGTTCAGCCAAAGGCCCTCGCGAAATGATGAAGGCCCTCGGTACTTTGTCTGGGTATATCAAACACTCTTTGGATACTGGTCACTCAATCTGGATCGCTCAGAAAGAAGGCCGCGCAAAAGATGGTAACGATTTTACCGATCCAGCAATCTTAAAAATGTTCCATGTCGAAGGTCGAAAGCTCAAGCTCTCATTTCCTGACTACATCAAGACGCTAAAAATTGTTCCAGTTTCTATCTCTTACGAAAACGACCCATGTGATATTGCGAAAGCCATCGAGTTGCATGCTAAAGATTCTGTCGGCAGTTACGAGAAAGGCGAGTTTGAAGATATTGAAAGCATTATCCAAGGTATTGTTGGCGATAAAGGACACGTGCATGTCGCATTTGGTGATGTGATTGAGCAGGACTTTGAAACACCTGAAGCACTGGCTCAAGAAATTGATCGTCAGATTCATGCTAACTACAAGCTATTCCCAATCAATGAGCTTGCTGCGGGCAATGAACAAGTGGATGAACAGGTCAAAAAGACGTTTGCCGAAAAGTTGAACTTACTACCAAAGGATGCCCAGCCTTATTTGGTTGCCAGTTATGCCAACCCAGTAAAGAACCGCCCATAGTGGCTAGGCGTTGAGTTTTTAAAGCCTCATGTTCTGCATGGGGCTTTTTTATTGGCTGAGGCTAGGGAGCAACGGCTCCACCCAACGTTAAGTTTGTTGGCCACTTAGTAATGCGATTGCCACCAAGGAAAATATTCCCTTTTACCGTCATCGTTTCGGGAAACTGAGTGATCTTCGAACCGCCTATATACAAATTCCCTTCGACTGTTAAGCCCTCTGGAAGTGATTCGAGTGGCGTACGTATGACACTGAGATCGCCTTTTACTCTGAATCGTGGAGGAAGAGAGGTGACTGGTGTATCAGTTAAATTAATATAGCCGCCGACTTTCACCCCACTGGGCCAACGAGTAATTTGGGAACCGATCAGGTTAGCAAATCCACGAATATTAATCCCTTTTGACAATTTCTTTAAGCCACTGTTGGAGGCATCTAAACTGCCTTGGATATCCATTCCTTGCGGAAGATGTTGAATTTGGGTTTTTGCGATGTTGAGATTGCCTTGGACAACAAGTCCTGCGGGAAGCTCGGTATAGGGTTTATTACGCAAATCCAGATTACCGTAGTTGTCGAGATGATTGAGAATACGGAACTGGTCGAGTGGTTGTGCGTAGGCAACAAAACACAGCGAGCAGAGCAATGGGATTAAGTAAAGTGGGTTGCGAATCATAGCCAGTAGATGAGTTACTTTTAGGTCACTATGAGTTCTAGGCTAGAGCAGGTCAATGACAATGACAAGCAAAGTCAAAAAAACGGGCACAAGCGCCCGTTTTATAAAGAATAAATCACTGATTATCGTGCTAGCGATCGAGTTTTTAACTCAAAAATCAGTTTCTCTGCACTCACTTCAAATTTAAAACGAGCGGTTAACTCTGATGACTCGTCATCAATTGGCGTTACTTCGTGCTCTACATTCGCGCACACTTGCTGAGCGAGTTGAATGTACTTGTTTAGCTCAGCTTCTAAAAGGGTTTTACCTGCTGCATAGATGGTTACTTCAGCAACATCATCGCCTTCTTTAATGATGAAACCCATTTCGCCTGCGCAGCCACATGCCTCGCATACTTGATCTTGTTCGGTGCTCATTTAGACATCCTCCTACAAATAATGTGGCTATATTAGCGAGTTATTTGATGTTTATCCATAAAAAGCACTGTGTCAGGTTTCAGTGTAAGCGCAGCATGATATGTTGACAGTTGAGTAATTTTTAATCTTTTGTTCGATAATAGTTCTTGTTTGACCGTGAGGTAGATCAACTAATGACGAAAATACGTGTCATTATCTTGTCAGAATGCCATTCATTTCGTTGTCAGAACTAACAATTTGTAAGATTATCGATAGCTCACAATTATATTAAAAAAAAATAATGCCTTGTGGGTTATAGAAACACACAAAGTGTCTCTATAAATATTTAGCTTGCACAACAATTAGGTAGTTCATGCGGTTTAGCCGTTGTTTGATCTTTGTGTTTCATAAGAGACATGGTTTCTATTGTTACATGACGGGTTGAAGTGAAAGCTAGTCACTTGGCGTCAATAATTGACTCAATATGAGTTTAGACGGATTTACAGAGAGAAGAGCCTGAACATGCCAAAGCGTAGTAAAGAAGATACCGAAATCACGATTCAGAAAATCATGGATGCGGTTGTTGATCAGCTTTTGCGTCTCGGTTATGACAAAATGTCGTACACCACACTGAGCCAGCAAACTGGTGTTTCGAGAACCGGCATCAGCCACCATTTTCCGAAGAAGACCGATTTCACCGCCGCACTAGATGGTCGAATCTTCAAGATGTTTGTTGACCACGTAGAGTTCGATAATGGGTTGGATGCCTTTTCATCTAGTTGGATCGCAGCGTTGGATAATGAAGAGTTTCGTGCCATCCTTCGCTTGCTTTTTCACCATATTGTTACATCTCAGAGCACACACGAGTTTGCAAGCAATGGCATTGACCGCTTGTACAAGATGGCTGAAACACAATTCGGTGAGGGTAGTGCGAAAGAGCTGGAGTGGTTAATTGGTAAATCACTCATTCGTATGGCTAAATAGCCAATCGTCAAAGCCTTCTTCGGAAGGCTTTTTGGTCTTAAATTCGCCACTTCTCTTCTTCTCTCTCCTAACTCGATACGTTTTCTCATCGAGCGGCAAGATTTAGTCACCCAGCAACTGAGTCAGCTAAACTATTTTTAGCAATGTGAGTGCATTTGTAGAGCGCCAATTTTCACGTGGTCTACCATTAAAATGTTGCTAATTAATTTTTTTCGTAACTGTTTGGCTAATAAAGCATCAATGCACTGTATTTGGTAACTCGGTGGTCTGCTACACTGTGATTGTTACAACAACCAATAGAGGAGTAGGTGTACGCATGACTTTTCCCGTCCTTATATGCGATGACTCCGCTTTAGCGAGAAAGCAAATGGCTCGCTCACTGCCTGCTTCGCTAAATGCTGACATTTCCTTTGCTGTGCACGGCTTAGACGCTCTGGAACAGCTGGAAAAGCAAGAATTTAAATTAATGTTTCTCGATCTGACCATGCCTGAGTTGGATGGTTTTGGTACGTTAGAGGAAATTGCGAATCGAAACATCGATATCTCCGTAGTGGTGGTATCTGGTGATATTCAACCTAAAGCTAAAGAACGAGTGATGTCTCTTGGTGCTAAGGCATTTGTCCAAAAGCCCATAGATAAAGATATCCTCAATAGCGTTCTTAAACAGTTGGTTGAACCCGTTACTCAACCTCGGATTGTGACGCCCGTTTCCATCGAGCTACCCATTTTGCGTCGTCGAGATGTCTATATGGAGGTCGCTAACGTCGCGATTGGCCGCGCTGCTGATGCGCTTGCGCGACATTTCGATGTGTTTGTTCACTTACCGCTACCCAACGTCAATATTTTTGAAGTGAGTGAACTTCACATGGCGTTGCGAGATCTCGCCGAAAACGATCAGGTTTCTGGTGTTTGCCAAGGCTTTAGTGGTGAGGGGATTGCCGGAGAAGCGTTAGTTTTACTTAGTGATTCGAGTGTTTCTGATCTCAAGAAATTGATGAAAGTTCCCGCTGATAGTGAAGAGCTCGAAGAGCTGGAACTGCTTATGGATGTGTCAAACATACTCGTGGGCTCTTTTCTCAATGGCCTTGGCCAACAAGCAGAAGTGCGTTTTTTCCAAAGCTCACCCGTCCTGCTGGGGCAGCATATTTCTATCGATTCGGTCATTTCTTCCACTTCAGGATCGTTTAAGAAAACCATGACATTTGAAGTCAGCTACAACATTGATGGCACTTCAATTCGTTGTGATTTGTTGTTTATGTTTGTCGACGAGTCTTTGCCGTTGCTAGATAACAAACTCGCTTATTTGATGGAGGACTTCTGATGTTAAATCTTCCAGCTGAATTTGAGCAATTCCATTGGATGGTCGACATGGTACAGAATGTCGACTTAGGACTGGTCGTTCTCGACAAAGATCATAACGTTCAGGTTTGGAACGGCTTCATGACTCATCATAGTGGTGTACAAGCACATGATGCGATAGGTAAGTCCTTGTTTGAGCTCTTCCCTGAAATTCCTCAGGAGTGGTTCAGATTGAAAACCAAACCAGTCTATGATTTAGGCTGTCGAAGCTTTATCACTTGGCAACAACGCCCTTACTTGTTTAAGTGCCGCAACGTACGCCCAGTGACTCAGCAAGCAGATTTTATGTACCAGAACATCACGCTTAATCCGATGCGAACCCCAACAGGGGAAATCCGATCCTTGTTTCTTTCAATTCAAGACGCGACCGCAGAAGCTCTGGTGTCAATAAATCAATAATTTGCCAACAACGCCAAGGAACTCCTTGGCGTTGTTGTCTAAGCTATAGAGTCGATTTCAGCCAAGATACACACTATGAAACTCTCTATCCCTAGTTCACTTTTTACTGGCCAACAAGTTAAACGAGGCGAACAACGTGCTGCGCAACTCGCCGGCGTAGAGATGTACACCTTGATGCAACGTGCGGGCGGTTCGGCTTATGACTTGCTCAAGCGATTCTATCCTCAAGCCTCACGTTTGTTGATACTCGTTGGTAGTGGCAATAATGGTGGAGATGGTTTCGTTGTGGCCAAACTCGCTCAAGCGGATGGCATGAACGTCACCGTAGCGCTATACGGGGACGAGTCCAAGCTCGCGGGGGATGCGCTGAAGGCTAAGCAAGAGTGGCTGAACTGCGGCGGAGAGTTTACCTCTCTTGAGTCTCTTGACCTAGAGAGGCTCGATGTTGACGTGGTGGTGGATGGTTTGCTGGGGACGGGGCTTTCGGGCGATGTTCGACTACCACTCCAGAATCAGATTGAGCGCGTAAATCATCTTGATCTGCCTACCTTATCAATTGATCTTCCGTCAGGTCTGTGTAGCGATACGGGACGTGTGCTCGGCAAAGCGATACGCGCCAATCACACCATAACGTTTATCGGTGTAAAACAGGGTTTGATGACGGGACAGGCGCGTGAGGTAACAGGGCAAATCCACTTCGCAGGATTGGGGGTAGACGGAGAATTTCGTCAGTGTGAAAAAGCGTCTAGCTCTCTGCTCGATATCGATGAGATGCGTGACGTATTGCCGCGTCGCAAACCCACAGCCCATAAGGGGCATCATGGGCGCTTGCTTTGTTTGGGGGGCAATGAAGGGTTTGCTGGTGCGATAAGATTATGTGCGAGCGCCGCCGCACGTAATGGAGCTGGGTTGATTAGAGCACTATGCCATGCCCATTCCAGCATCGCTCTTCAGGTCAGTTGTCCTGAGGTGATGACTCAAGCTTGGAACCATCAACACGATACTTTGCACCACGCGATATCAGAGGCTGATGTCATAGCGATTGGCCCAGGGTTAGGTAAGGATGAGTGGGCGCAAGAAATTTATCGAGCAACGGTCTGTGTCGACAAACCCAAAATCGTTGATGCCGATGGACTCAACCTGTTGGCGTTTGACTGCCATCGGGATCCGTTACGAATTATCACACCGCATCCTGGAGAAGCCGCAAGATTACTGCAATGCGGTGTCAAGCAAGTGGAGCAAGATCGATTCTCGGCAGTGCGAGAGTTGCAAGCGAAGTTTGGCGGTGTCGTCGTCCTAAAGGGCGCTGGTACCTTGGTTTGCGACGAGACGGATATCTTTGTCTGTTATGCGGGTAATGCAGGTATGGCAACAGGTGGAATGGGCGATGTACTAACAGGGATCATCGCTGCGATGCTTGCACAAGGTCTTAGCTTGGTTAATGCCGCGAAAGTGGGAGTGCTGCTCCATAGCGCGGCGGCAGATGAACTGGCACATCAAGAAGGCCAAATTGGCTTGTTGGCGAGTGATGTGGTGCACCACTCTCGTACGGTTCTCAATAATTGGCTTTCTGACTAATAATCGAACTTTTTTCAGCCATTTCTGTGACTTCGATTGTTATTTCACGCTAATCCGTTACAATGCTTGCTCGTTCCTGAGTTGTGCATCCGTATTTGCATATAAAAGGACAAATCCTCTTGTCTTTAACGCCTTGATTTTCTAGTTAAAGATACGTTTTAAATACACGTGTTGCTTGGTGTGCAACACCACTGTAAAGGACAGTTAAATGCCTATTATTACTCTTCCTGACGGCAGTCAGCGTCAATTTGACAACCCAGTTTCTACTCTTGATGTTGCTCAATCTATCGGTCCTGGTCTTGCGAAAGCAACCATTGCTGGACGTGTAGATGGTAATCGTGTTGACGCTTGTGATCTTATTGAACAAGACGCAAGCCTAGAAATCATCACAGTAAAAGATGAAGTTGATGGTCTGGAAATCGTACGCCACTCATGCGCTCACTTGCTAGGTCATGCGATCAAGCAACTTTTCCCTGAAGCGAAAATGGCGATTGGTCCAACTATCGATAGCGGTTTCTACTACGATATCGACTTAGAGCACTCACTCACGCAAGAAGATCTTGAAAAGATTGAAAAGCGTATGCACGAGTTGGCAAAGACTAAGTACCAAGTGATCAAGAAAAAGGTCAGCTGGCAGGAAGCACGCGATGCATTTGAAGCTCGCGGTGAAACATACAAGATGGAAATCTTGGACGAAAACGTTGCACGTGATGATCGTCCAGGCTTATACCATCACGAAGAATATGTCGATATGTGTCGTGGTCCACACGTTCCACATATGGGTTTTTGTCAGCATTTCACGCTACTTAACGTAGCTGGTGCTTACTGGCGTGGTAACAGTGACAACAAGATGCTGCAACGTATCTACGGTACTGCATTCCACGATAAAAAAGCGCTTAAAGCTCACCTAACTCGTTTAGAAGAAGCGGCGAAGCGCGACCACCGTAAAATCGGTAAGCAATTAGACCTATTCCACATGCAGCAAGAAGCACCTGGTATGGTGTTCTGGCATCACAATGGTTGGTCTATTTTCCGTGACCTAGAAGTATTCGTTCGTTCGAAACTAACAGAGTACGGTTACCAAGAAGTAAAAGGTCCACTTATCATGGATCGTGTTCTGTGGGAACGTTCTGGTCACTGGGACAAGTACGCAGAAGCAATGTTCACTACCTCTTCTGAAAACCGTGACTACGCACTTAAGCCGATGAACTGCCCGGGTCATGTTCAGATCTTTAACCAAGGCCTGAAATCATACCGTGATCTGCCACTTCGCATGGCTGAGTTTGGTTCATGTCACCGTAACGAGCCATCAGGCGCGCTACACGGCATTATGCGTGTTCGTGGTTTCACTCAGGATGATGCTCACATCTTCTGTACTGAAAGCCAGATTCAAGAAGAAGTGACTAGCTGTATCAAGATGGTTTACGATACATACCAAACTTTTGGTTTCGAAAACATCGTAGTTAAGCTATCTACTCGCCCTGAAAAACGTGTTGGTTCGGATGAGATCTGGGATCAATCTGAAGAAGCGCTGAAGCAATCTCTTGAAGCGATGGATATTCCATACGAAATTCAAGAAGGCGAGGGTGCATTCTACGGACCTAAGATTGAATTCACGCTGCATGACTGTCTAGACCGCGCATGGCAATGTGGTACAGTTCAGCTAGACTTCAACCTACCGGGTCGTCTAGGCGCTACCTACGTGGATGAAAATAATGAGCGCCAAGTGCCAGTGATGATTCACCGTGCGATTCTGGGCTCACTAGAGCGATTCATCGGTATTTTGATCGAAGAATACTACGGCTTCTTCCCAACTTGGTTATCGCCAGAACAGGCTGTAATCATGAATATCACTGACAAACAGTCAGATTATGTTCAGGAAGTGGCACAAAAACTACAAAAATGTGGAATTAGAGCTAAAGCGGACTTGAGAAATGAGAAGATTGGCTTTAAAATCCGCGAACATACTTTGAAGCGTGTACCGTATATGCTTGTTTGTGGCGACCAAGAAATGGAAGCTGGTGAAATCGCAGTACGTACTCGTAAAGGTAAAGACCTCGGTAAGTTTAAAGTGGATGATTTTATTTCCTACATCCAAGACGAGATCTCTACCCGTAAGCTCAATCTGGAGGAATAAACTATTAAAGGCGGAAGACGCGGCCAAGTACCGGCCAAACAAAATGCTCATCGTTTAAACGGTGAAATTCGTGGCGTTCGTGAAGTTCGTTTAACTGGCGCTGATGGCGAATCAGTTGGTGTCGTTTCTATTCAAGAAGCAGTAGCAGCAGCTGAAGAAGCAGGCATGGATCTGGTAGAAATCAGTCCAAACGCTGAGCCACCAGTATGTCGTGTAATGGACTACGGTAAATTCCTCTTTGAGAAGAGCAAATCTGCTAAAGAGCAGAAGAAAAAGCAAAAACAGGTTCAGATTAAGGAAGTAAAATTCCGTCCTGGAACTGATATTGGAGACTATCAGGTAAAACTACGCAACCTGACGCGTTTCCTTGAAGAAGGCAACAAAGTGAAGGTAACAATTCGCTTCCGTGGCCGAGAAATGGCACACCAAGAGATCGGTGTTGACGTTCTAAATCGTCTGAAGGAAGACACTGCTGAAATCGCTTTAGTAGAATCTTTCCCTAAGAAGATCGAAGGTCGTCAAATGATCATGGTTCTTGCCCCTAAGAAGAAGTAATTAACGGCTTTGCAAGTAATTAACCCTGCCGTTGTTAAAACGGCGGGGTTTGTTCGCCCTAATTACTATTGTTTATACAACTCAACAATGCGGAGTTATTCATCATGCCTAAGATGAAAACCAACAAAGGTGCTGCTAAGCGTTTTAAGAAAACTGCTGGTGGTATTAAGTACAAGCACGCTACAAAACGTCACATCCTGACTAAGCGTACTACTAAGAACAAGCGTCAGCTACGTCCAAATGCAATCCTTCCTAAGTGTGAAGTGGCTGCAGTAATTCGTATGCTACCATACGCATAATTCTTTTTAGTTTATTAATCGTTTAGTTTAGGAGAAGCATAATGCCTCGCGTAAAACGTGGTGTACAAGCTCGTGCACGTCATAAGAAAGTTCTAAAACAAGCTAAAGGTTACTACGGTGCGCGTTCACGTGTTTACCGCGTAGCTTTCCAAGCAGTTACTAAAGCTGGTCAATACGCTTACCGTGACCGTCGCAACAAGAAACGTCAATTCCGTCAACTATGGATTGCACGTATCAACGCTGCATCTCGTCAAAATGGTCTATCTTACAGCCGTTTCATCAACGGTCTTAAGAAAGCATCTATCGAGATCGACCGTAAGATCCTTGCTGACATCGCGGTATTCGACAAAGCTGCATTTGCAGTTCTAGTTGAAAAGGCGAAAGCTGCTCTTTAATTAGAGTTAGTGATTAGGATTAAGAAAAGGGGAGCTTAGGCTCTCCTTTTTTATGCCCGCTTCTATTGCCGTGCGCTTTACGGCTCTCTGTATCGACGTTGCATTAATATGATGTCTCCGCAGCTCTCCGGAGTAAGGATCGGCTGTTAAGCGATGAGAAGGGAATAAAAAGTGCCAATTAAAATCTAACTCTGCCTGCGGGAACTTTCTTTGTAGGGAAGGGCTAATGTGCACACCAGCATAACCCGCCGAGTGAATGTCTTTTTTGTAATATCGCAATGCGAGGCTTTGCTGTTCTCTTAGCAGTGGAATGGCTTCAACGGCCAAAGTGACGATGCGATTTTTGCCTCCTTTCCCTTGCCAGACGCGTAGAGCCTTGTAATCGAAATCGATATCTTGGACCCGCAGGCGGACGCACTCCATTACACGTAAACCAGACCCATAGAGCAGCATAATGGGCAGTCGATAGCGTGGGTCTAGTTGGTTAAAGAAGCGACGAACTTCCTGCTTTGTGAGAACAATGGGGAGTTTTCGATCTAGCGAAGATTTTTGGAACTTCATCTCGACAGAAAGGGGAGTTCGAAAATAGTCACGATAGAGGAAACAGACAGCATTGAGTGCCAAGGCCTGTGTTTTAGCGGCGACGTTTTTCTCGACCGCGAGGTAGGTTAAAAAGTCTTCTACGTGCTGTTCATTTAACTTTGAGGGATGAACCTTGCCGTTAAAGACGATGTATTTTGTGATCCACAGTAAGTAGGCCTCGATGGTTTTGGCCGAATAATGGCGAGCATACATGTGCTCTTTTACGCTAAGCAAAAACTGACTTTTCAACCTAGACCCCGACAGTGATTCGACTGATGTTATGTACAGTCCTCTTCTATTCGCACTGTTTCAATAATTAGTCGACACTTTGCCGCCTAATTGCGAAGTAGCCGACACAAGCTCAACCAATTAATCCATTACTTTCATACTATTATGTGATAGTATTTTGAAATAGTGAGCGATTAAGCATGCAACGTATAAACCGATTAGTAGTGCACTTTGCCTGCTAATAAGCGTTAGGCGAAAATCGGAGGTCAAAATGTCAATATACCCAACTGCACCCCAAGGTGTGTCAGTTGATGCCAATATGAAAATGATAAAGCAAAAGTTTGGCCGCATTGTTGGCCCAACTGATTTCTATTGGTTTTATGAACAGGTTAGAAATAAAGGCCCGTGGGATTATAAACAAAATGGCCCGTTTGAAAATTTCGGTAATTTTCATTATGGGGCAGTTGGTTATGCAGGTGGCATTCCAGAAGAAGTTTTGTTAAGAGCTGCTGGTTGTGCTCAAATGAAGGCGGGTACTTCAGCTGATAGCTGGGGTAGTTGTTGGAGCGATCAACCATTTGGAGATGATCCAAACGATCAACGTTATATAGCACTAGGTATTGAATATGCAAAAAGTAAAGGCTATTAGCCTAGTATTGATTGGTGTTCTAGTCACAATATTAGTTGGCTACTTGCTTGAGCCTAGAGTTGAGCTTGATAAAGAGGTTATAAAAGTACCGTTGTCTGATACGCAGACTTTGATCGGTTATAGAAATAATGCAGGTGGTGCTACTACAGGATTTAGTTACTATTTTTACGTAAAGTCGAATGAATCAGAGAAGTTGCCTAGTGCATTCCTAATTACTGATACTCCAGACGTAACATTCCAGCTAAAAGAGCAGGGTGTTTTTTCGTTGCGCGTAGACGGTAAAGTTTACCAATTCACAAATAACGTTTGGGTTAACGAGCAAGGCAAGTTAATACCGATAGCTTTTGAATTTACAGCCAAAAATCGCCTAACAAACGGCTAAAGAGGGACTGTCAACGCGCGGCGTTTCCAGTCCTATTGAGCTGCGGTGGTTGCAGTTGTTGTGTTTGAGTTTGGTTGTTATGCGTTGTCAGCCCCTTAGCCGGGCGTTAGTTTTCTTTTGGAGTTTGCAGTGGTATATATTCCTGATTATTGGTTAGATTTTATATCCAAGAACAATTTGAGCAATAAGTCATTTGAGATCCCAGATGATTTTGATTTGTCTGGGTTAGGTGCTGATTTTAAGGTCTTTGCTCGCTCGGAGATTGATGATGAAACTAGCCACTATTATCCGGGTATTAACGTCGTTAAATCTGGGTACATAGCTGTCGCTTGCTGTTTGTGTGGCTCTGGTGATCCATACTTTATCAATGTGAATGATGGTGAAAATGGGAAGCTTTATCGAGTTTATCACGACGATAATTCTATCGATATTGTTGTAAATAATTACAAGGATATCTTGAAGTTTGCTGAACCGGAAAACTAACAATCTGTTTAAGAGTGATTCGCAACGCGTGGCACTTTTGCCATGCGTTGGTTTTAGTGATTAAGGTGGTATGCGGCGGCGTCGGTATTGCGTTGCTCACACCTTAACAGGGCGTTATGTGAATGGAGGTCAAAATGTCTTCTGTGCCAAGAAGTAAGGATGAATTGGAGTTGGCTATAAACTCAATATTTCCGAAACTCATGGCTGACTATCGTTCAATTCCGGAAAGCAAAGCTCGCAAACCTGGAGTAGAGGGAAACGTCAAAGGTACAGTCATTAGCGTTAGTGATACAGTGGCTTACTTGATTGGTTGGGGAAAACTCGTTCTTAAATGGCATCACTTAAGATCTCAAAACCAACATGTTGATTTCCCGGAAACTGGTTATAAATGGAACCAATTAGGCTCACTCGCTGAAAGCTTCCACGAAGAGTACTGTGAGTGGAAATATGATGATTTACTCATTGAGCTTGAATCTACAGTTAACGAGATACTTTTACTCATTTCAAGCTTAAGTGACCATGATTTGTATGGTGTTGCGTGGTATGAACAATGGACTTTGGGGCGCATGATTCAGTTTAATACATCATCACCTATGAAAAATATGCGTACAAAAGTTCGGCGTTTCAATCGAGAATTCACATAACAAACAATTCAAGCAGACCCTCAACGCTCGGCGATTTTGGTTTGCGTCGAGTTTTGTGTTACCGAGGAATGCGGAAAGTGAGCCAGAGCGTTTCGGGCTACTTAATTGGGCGTTATGTGCAAGGAGGCAAAATGAGCAAAGTGTACTTATTCGATTGGGGGGATACGTTGATGATCGATTTCCCAGATCAAATTGGGAAAATGTGTGATTGGGTAAATATCCAAGCTGTAAATGGTGCTCTTCAAACCCTAGAGGCACTATCGAAACAAAATCAAATCTATGTTGCTACCAATGCCGCTGACTCAACAGAAAGTGATATCAAGTTGGCTTTTGAACGAGTGGGCTTATCTCCTTTTATCTCAGGCTATTTTTGCAAAGCTAACCTTGGCATTGGTAAAGGTACACCGGACTTCTTCCATCGAATTATTTCTACCTTAAACGTCGATTGTAAGTCAGTGATTATGGTTGGCGATTCATACGACAAAGATATTGAGCCAGCAATCACGGCAGGTATCCAAGCTATCTGGTTTAATCCTACAGGTAAGATTGTGCAGTTAAGTCACGAAGTAAGAGAAATCAAGCACTTGTCGGAAGTTTGCACATAACACATATGAGCCTTCTGCCTGTCAATAGACAATACTGTTCCTTTGGCTGCGTTAGCAGCCAACCCTTCTCGAACAACAAAGTTATCTACTTCGCTTTGTCATTTCGGTCATCGAGCATTGCTTACGACAAACACATATAGAGGATCTCTTATTGCGGTCTCTCCGCTGCCTATGGCTTTTCATAGGGTCACTAGACATTTATCGGTTAACCCTGACTGGCGCTATTCAAAAAGAAGGCTAAACAATGGCTTTCCAAGGTCGTTGTTTTCCAGTTATCTTCAGGCTCAGTCTAGGTGTAAGCAACTTTGCTGTTCGTTGGTATATTATGGGTGCGCACCAATGAAGTGGCTAATCAAAGCAAGAGGGCTTGGACTGCCTGACACAACTGACTTGATCGGGCTTAAATCCCACTAAACTTGTGTCAGTAACGTGTTCTTACTCAGCACCAGTTAGACGTTCAGCTCACTTCATTGTGCGACTTATTCAGGTAAAAATCGCTTTTCATCAAATACCGTTTTGTTCCTCAACATGAAGTAGACACATCGACCTAATTTATGAGCAAGCGCCGACAGCGCCTTGGCTTTGCTCATACGTTTTTGCAGGCGTTGAATGTATTTCTTCGCGGGTTCATTGCCACGTAAATAGAGAACCGCGGCTTCAGAGAACGCCCATTTTAAATAAGCGTTACCAATCTTGTTGCCATTCGTTCCTTTTTGTTTACCCGCCGATTCGGCTTTGCATTTGACTAGTCGTGAGTAAGAAGCGAAGTTCTGTACCGACGGGAAGCGTTCGATATTCCCAATTTCATACAAGATGGTGAGGGCGAGAATGCGGCCAATACCAGGCACGGTTTGAATGAGTTGATAATCTTGAGCGCTATGTTGCTTGGCGGTTTTCTCTATAAAGTGTTCTACACTCGCCAGCTCCTTGGTGTAAAAAGTGATGACATTTAAATCCATGTCGATACTTCGATTGATTGAGGGTTCACCGAACTGATTACGCACTTGCTCACGAGCACAAGGATAGCGTAATTGCACATTGGGGTTTTGGAGGTTGTACTGGCTAAATGTATTGGAGACATGGGCTTTCAAATCAGCACCATGACGCATGATTTTAGTTCTTCGTCGCAGTAAATCTCGTGTTGCCCGCATTGCTTTGGGGTAAACATACGCAATAGGGAAGTTACCTCCACGAAGCAGAGAAGCAATTTTGTATGAATCAATACGATCGTTCTTAGTTTTACCACCGTGAATCGCTTTCATGTAGAGAGCATGACCGAGTACAAAGTCAAATGCGTAATCGAGGCAAAGATCGCTTACCCAATACCAGCAATGCATGCACTCTACACCGATGACGATGTTATCTTGATAAGGCGTAATTAACTCAAGTAGCGCATCGGGATCAGCATCAATCTTCTTGTGCAGAACTTTATTGCCAAGTGAATCGAGAATACAGACGTAAAGTAGGCGAGCATGCAGATCAATGCCACAGTAATAGTTATGCTGCTTGTTATAGAATCTCATAGAGTCTTCTCCGTTTTGGTTTCGTCGCCTTCCAGCTTAGTCGAGAGGCTAAGTCGGCGGAGGAGGCTCAATGAGTATCAAACAATTTAAGAGTGATTCGGCACGCTTGGCATTTTTACTATGCGTTGGTTTTAGTGGCTAAGGCGGCATGCGGTGGCATCGGTATTGCGTTGCTCACCCCTTAACAAGGCTACATGGACTCCCTCTTTTGTCAACAATAGCTAGCGCTGACAACAGTGGATCTGACAGCAGCTCTACATTCGGTGTTTCGTCGGATTCTATCCGTTACCCTGATGATATTCGCATGATGCCAGCCTCATTCGTTAGACAGTATTTTCTACTTCCCAATTAAACAGGTTAAGGCATCTCGGTCTGACCGTATTGTCATCAATTGCTATTGCTTTGACTCGGTAAGGGCTAACCGCTTATATAGTTAGCT